>NZ_PPCZ01000009.1:0-977 GCF_002959815.1 Veillonella sp. T34266-5 | reverse complement strand
CCCCCATTCGGAAATCTACGGGTCAAAGGTTGCTTGCACCTCTCCGTAGCTTATCGCAGCTTACCGCGTCCTTCATCGGCTGATATCGCCAAGGCATCCGCCGTACGCCCTTAAAATCTTTACTTAGATTTTATGACATGCATTAGATACATTGTCGTTTATTTTGTAGCCGTACATTTTCATGTACGTCACCAATAAGTCAGAGAATTATTTCCTATGTGCTCGGGTCAACCTACTTAGAAATTCTAAGAGATGACCTTACAAATATATAATAATTATCTTCTATGCAGTTTTCAAAGAACAAATCTGCCGATAAATTCCGTGTTACTCGTCGTTGCATTCGTCTCACTTGTCTTACGTAATTACCATTACGTGGCGACGTCGTTCAACTCATGCGCCTAGATTAACGCGTAATTTATACGTCATATTAAATTGAGAAATCATTTACAGATCTCTCAAAACCGAACAATGTAGGTTGTAAGTACAGCTAGCGCATATGCTACGTCTACTTACTGGCCAAAGTGTCGACCTAAGTGACATCCAAGCTCTTGGCCTGGTGTATGTCTCCCTAGAAAGGAGGTGATCCAGCCGCACCTTCCGATACGGCTACCTTGTTACGACTTCACCCCAATCATCGACTTTACCTTAGACGGCTGGCTCCCGAAGGTTACCCCACCGGCTTTGGGCACTTCCGACTTTCGTGGTGTGACGGGCGGTGTGTACAAGGCCCGGGAACGTATTCACCGCAGTATGCTGACCTGCGATTACTAGCGATTCCGACTTCACGTAGGCGAGTTGCAGCCTACGATCCGAACTGAGAGAGTGTTTCTCGGGTTTGCTCCACCTCGCGGTTTCGCTTCCGTCTATTAACTCCCATTGTAGTACGTGTGTAGCCCAGGTCATAAGGGGCATGATGATTTGACGTCATCCCCGCCTTCCTCCGCATTGTCTGCGGCAGTCTCTCATGAGTTCCCACC
>NZ_PPCZ01000008.1:0-40961 GCF_002959815.1 Veillonella sp. T34266-5 | reverse complement strand
GTTCTGTCCATCAATGTCAAGACCTGGTAAGGTTCTTCGCGTTGCGTCGAATTAAACCACATACTCCACCGCTTGTGCGGGCCCCCGTCAATTCCTTTGAGTTTCAACCTTGCGGTCGTACTCCCCAGGCGGGGTACTTATTGCGTTAACTCCGGCACAGAAGGGGTCGATACCTCCTACACCTAGTACCCATCGTTTACGGCCAGGACTACCGGGGTATCTAATCCCGTTCGCTCCCCTGGCTTTCGCGCCTCAGCGTCAGTTTTCGTCCAGAAAGTCGCCTTCGCCACTGGTGTTCTTCCTAATATCTACGCATTTCACCGCTACACTAGGAATTCCACTTTCCTCTCCGATACTCTAGATTGGCAGTTTCCATCCCATCACGGGGTTAAGCCCCGAACTTTTAAGACAGACTGACCAATCCGCCTGCGCGCGCTTTACGCCCAATAATTCCGGACAACGCTTGCCACCTACGTATTACCGCGGCTGCTGGCACGTAGTTAGCCGTGGCTTTCTATTCCGGTACCGTCAAATCCTCGCACTATTCGCACAAGAACCATTCGTCCCGATTAACAGAGCTTTACAACCCGAAGGCCGTCATCACTCACGCGGCGTTGCTCCGTCAGACTTTCGTCCATTGCGGAAGATTCCCCACTGCTGCCTCCCGTAGGAGTCTGGGCCGTGTCTCAGTCCCAATGTGGCCGTTCATCCTCTCAGACCGGCTACTGATCATCGCCTTGGTGGGCCGTTACCCCTCCAACTAGCTAATCAGACGCAATCCCCTCCTTCAGTGATAGCTTATAAATAGAGGCCACCTTTCATCCAGTCTCGATGCCGAGATTGGATCGTATGCGGTATTAGCAGTCGTTTCCAACTGTTGTCCCCCTCTGAAGGGCAGGTTGATTACGTGTTACTCACCCGTTCGCCACTAAGATTGATAGAAGCAAGCTTCCATCGCTCTTCGTTCGACTTGCATGTGTTAAGCACGCCGCCAGCGTTCGTCCTGAGCCAGGATCAAACTCTCCAAGATATCTTGAAGCTATTTGAGTAGCTCAATATTTGTTGTCGTTACATTTAAGTAACTTTGAATTATGGTTGGTTTTGACTATGTCAAAACCCGCACTCTGGCATATGTTCAATCATATGATTGATTACCTATCATTGTTCAGTTTTCAAAGATCTGTACCAGTCAGACCAGATATTATCTAGCTCCGAACCACTTTCGTTTGAAGTGTTTCACCAACTGGCGACTAGATTATAATAACATGTTGACCATTCAGTGTCAAGCACTTTTTATAATCTTTTTTAGAATTTTGTAATTACCTCTATGTGAGGGATTTACATAAAATTCTAAAATAACTAACAAAGAAACCAGATTGTATCTAGTGTTTCCTCATTAAGAAACAGTCGCCTCAACGACTGTATGGTTATTATAGTACAAACAAGTGATGCGCGCAAGCCCTAATTTTAAAAAATTTGAAACTTTTTTCACCTTTTCTGTATAATGTATTTATTTATTTTGATACTACTATATATTGTATTTGATAGCCCCTTTTTATATTTCTATAGATTATAAATACAATATATGCTATTCCACTAATTAGTTTCAGTTATATCTATTAATTACTACAGACCTGTTTTATTTCTCAGAAGACCTTGCAACTATCATTCTACATTTAGTACAGACCTGTTCTATTTTTCTAGAGACCTTCCAACTGTCATTCTACATTTAGTACAGGCCTGTTCTATTTTTTAGGAGGTTTTACAACTACCATTCTATAATTAGTACAGGCCTGTAGTAATTAATTAACACTATATAATACTATAATATGCTTATGTAACATCATTATATTTATATAACCCACTGATCCACCTTAACGTCTTATCTGATATACCATTTACATTCTTATATAAAACAAATGACGCCACCCATAAGGGTGGCGTCATTCGTATAAGGATTATTTGTGCCCTAGTTAGGGGTTCTAGGGTATATACGGCCCCTATATTAGCATATGAGGGGCCATATTGTTTTTTTAAGATATACGGTCAGCAATCTTATTGTTGAATTGCTTTACGCAAATCAATTGTGTGAGGAGCGGAAGGTTCCACTGGCTCATTGATTGCTTTGCGAAGGTCTACTACGTGTTCTTCAGTAGCAGTAGGCTCTTCACTTGCTTTGTTTTTTACGGTTTCTTTAGCTGCGTACCAAATTGTTTCGTTCATCATGTGACGAAGGTCTTCGTTGTTCACATGTTCTTGATCTTGAGCCATGATATCCAAGATTGCGTCTTCCAAAGCACTTGCTTCATCGTTAGTCATAGGACCGCCGATTTCTTTTTGTCTTTGAACGACTGCATTGATTTGGTCTACCATGCCGCGTAATACGTTGAATCCGTAGCTATTTACGAAACCATCTTTTTCATTGTATTTTGGCATATCAAAGAATTCGTATTCATTTTTGTTACGGTTTTCGCCGTTCCAGTTGAATGCGACTTCAAAGCCATGAACACGTCCCAAGGAATGTGTGCGGAAGTAGTCCGCATAGTTATGTTTATCCTTAGAATGTAACCATTTACTTTCAGCCTTAGTCAATTGTTCATGATTGTCATGTTTAATCTTAGCTTTAGTATAGTTAACCTCTGCATTTTGCCATGCTTGTACAAATGTATGCAAAGCTTGTACCGTTTGTGGGCTAGCCACAGGAACGAGTACAACAGGACCTGTAGTTGGTGTAGAAGCAGGGTTAGGCAAAATCAAATTATCATCATATGTTGGTGAGCCAGCAGCATATCCTGTAATGGATGCAGCGCTCATAAGTGCTGCTGCTGTGAAAGCAAGCATTGTAGATTTTTTCATATCTATTCCTCTTTTCATTGTCGAATATTAGCGATGGTAGGGGATTCAAGGAGAATCCCCATCCATGTGTATCTTATTACATACCTAATTTAGCCATCATAGCAGCCATTTGAGCTTTCAATTGGTCTACTTCGCTTTGTAAGCCTGCATTTTGAGCCTTAATTTGTTCATTTTCAGCTTTCAAATCAGATACTTCGCCTTTTAATCCGGCATTTTGTGCTTTCATAGAAGCCACTTCAGTTTGCATTGCATATGTAGAGCTGATAGGACCCTTACGGTAACGATCTGCTACAGCAGCTTCGCTATCGCGGTTGCCAACCTTCCAAGTTACACCAGCGTTAGCCATCATGTGGCCGTTGCCGCCAGCCCAGGACACGCCTGCATGGAACATTGTGGATTCGTTCTTGTAATGAGCTACGCCCAATGCCAATGCGGAATTACCACGATAGTTACCATAACCAGCCATGATTTGAGTTGGTTCCATTGGATCGTATTGGATAGGTTTCAATGCGGACAATGCAGCAGATTGTGCACCTACATGACCGATTTCTTCACCTAATTTATCTACGCGAGGATCTACTCCCGCTTCTGCATTAACCTTGTAAATATCTTGACCATTTTCACCAAGACGATGTTCTACAGTCACATTACGGCCAGCTTCTACCTCTGTTTTAGCTGCTTTCAATTGACTTACATTAACAGCATCAGTGTTCTTTTCACCGGCTTTCACATTATGGATATAATTATCACCCATATTGAGGCTACCGCCAGTGATATTAATGGAATCACCACCGAAGGACATCTTAGGACCATTAGAGTTATTAGAAATGGAAGTGATATTAGTGAGGTCGCCTTTCACGTCAAAGGATACTTTACCATTCGCAGCAGTGTGCGCCGTAGTATTCACTCCATTAGTGAAATCCAAACCATCAGATAACATTACTGTTCTAGCATTGCCACCATTTTCTTTATAAGTCAATGGAATTTGTTTAGCCGCTTCAGTGCCGTTGAAGTTAACTTGGTAGTTAGTTGTATGGTTTGTAGCATTTGGTTGAACGTCTACAGTGATCGCTTTTTTATCACCAGATACAGTAACTGCTTCACGAGCTACATCTTTTACATCGTTTTTATCTACAGATACTTCGTATGTTGCACCAGCTGCACCAAATGTATCGCCAGCTTTAGGAGCTACTTTAGCGATGTTATTAGTATCAGCTTTAGCTTGTACTTTTTCAGTAGATTTCTTAGCTGCTTCTTGTTGAACAAGTTTCAATTGTTCTTCAGTTGCGGCACGACCTTTAGTTGCGAAGTCAGCAGAATCAAGAGTTTTGTTAGTTAAGCTAGTGATGTCACCAGTTTTACCATCAAGCTTGATTGTGTTGTCGCCAGCTACGTTAACTACTTGGTCACCTTTGAATTCCAATTTACCGTCACCATCGTTGTTAGTGATAGAAGTAATTTTCTTCAAATCGCCTTCTACATTAACTTTGTATGGGTTATTTTTGGAACCGTCACCAGTAACTGTAGTGTTTTGACCGTCTACTAATTTAGTCTTAGCATCTTTCAATTGACGTACGTTAACTGCATCAGTATCGTTTACACCATCTTCAACATTAGTAATTTGTTTATTACCAGCATTGATACCATCTTTAGTGATGGATGGACCATTGTTGATAACTAAGCCACCATCAGTGATCTTAGTATCGCCAATCTTAACGGAACCGTCTTGAGTAAGGTCAATATTGTTCTTCAATGCAAATTCTACTTTAGCACCATCATTGTTGCTAGTTTGTTTTACAGTGACATTGTTACCGCCAGAGAATTCAACTGTTTTACCATCAGTAATCTTCTTAGCTGCTGTTTCAGAACCAGCAGCAGTATTACCAGTGGATTTAACGTTAAAGCTATTCATTGTACCAAGGCCAGAGCCGCTAATAGTCATTTCGCCATTCGCAGTTCTAGATACTGTGATACCGTCAGCACCTTTCACATTTACTTTACCGCCGTTAGCTGGAACATCTGTGCCATTAGCTTGGATTGTCCAGAGTTCGTCAGTATTAGCAATTGTTTTATCGCCGTATTTAATGCGGTCCCCATCTTTCTTGATGGTTGTGTAGTTATCAGGTGTACCTAAGTGGATTTCCTTAGTTTGGATGCTATCGATGCCTTTGATGTTTTTGTTCAAACGAACAGTCAATGTATCTGTACCATCAGCAGTAACAGCGATATTGCCCTTAGCAGATTCAAATGTAGCTTCTTCGGCTTTAGAAACGCCTTCGCCTTTGATTTTTACAAGGGATCCAAGTTTTTGTTTATTTTCCACTTCATTGTTACCAGTGAAACGTAAACCGTCATCCAATGTAGCCACTTCGTGTTTGTTGTTATTTTTGTCTTCATAAACGATACGAGTGATACCATCTTTGCCATTGAGACCTGGTTGGCCATTTTCAGCTTTCATAGTAAGACCATCTTTACCGTCCTTACCATTGAGGCCGATAGAACCATCCTTACCATTGATAACAACGGAGGAACCGTCTTTACCGTTTACACCAATTCTACCATCAACACCGTCTTTGCCATCTTTACCAAGTTTGATATCGTCGGACAATGCATAGTTGTAAGTGTGGTCACCTGTTACAGCATTAACGATTTGTTCAACAGTTACGTTTTTACCAGCACCGAAGTTTACAGTTGTGCCTGGTTTAACGATTGTTGCAGTGTGATTACCTACTGTATTACCAGTAACATCACCTTTCCAACCGGAGTTATTGATTGTATCAACTACAGTTTTAACTGTTGCGATACCATCTTTACCATCTACGCCTGGTTTGCCGTCAACGCCGTCTTTCACCTTACCGATTGTTACGTCGTATTTAACAATGCCATCTGCATCAACGGATGCTTTCGTGTAGTTACCATCTATGAAGTTCAAACCTTTATCCAAGGATACAGTTTGAGCATTTTGGTTATTCGCTTTATATGTGATGGCATTACCACCTGTAGGTAAGTTACTCAAATCGATAACGGCTGTTTTATTGATCTTCTTATCATTGCCGTCAACATATTCCAATGTAACAGTTTTATCCGCGTTTACAGTATAACGTGTATCTTTAACATGAATATCGTTAGCTTTGGAAATTGTCTTAACATCGCCGATGTTAGCACCATTTGTATCATCAGTGGAGTTGTTGTTTACGATACCAGATTTAAGGTTCGTAATGTTGTTGCCACCCATATTCACATTGCCGCCGTCGAATTTAAATTCGTTACCGCCGATTGTGAAAGTAGCAGGGCCACCGTTCTTAATTGTGTTGATGTTTTTCAAGTCTTTGTTCAATTGAACTTCTAGAGTATCTGTACCATCAGCTTTTACGTTGATGTTACCAGCTGCACTCTTGAATGCAGCAGATGTATTTTTATCTACGCCTTCGCCTTGTACTTTTACTAAGCTATTCAATTTTTGTTTGTTCACTGTATCAGTGTTGTTACCAGTGAAGTTCAAACCATCATCTAACGTTGCCACTTCATGTTTATCATGGTTGTTATCTTCATAAACGATGCGAGTGATACCATCTTTGCCGTTTAAGCCAGGTTGGCCTTTTTCGCCCTTCATAGTAAGACCGTCTTTGCCGTCCTTACCATTTAAGCCGATGGAGCCGTCTTTACCGTTGATCACAACAGAGGAACCATCTTTACCGTTTACGCCGATTTTGCCGTCAACGCCGTCTCTGCCATCTTTACCAATCTTGATATCGTTAGCCAAGTCGAATTCAACCTTAGCGCCATCGTTGTTGCTAGTTTGTTTTACAGTCAAGTTCTTGCCTGCTGCCATTTCAACTGTTTTACCATCAGAGATAGTTTTCGGAGCTGTTTCAGAATCAGCAGTTGTGTTACCTGTGGATTTCACTTTCCATACGGATTGTGCTGCACCAGGAGCCACATGCAAGTCGTAAGTTACTTGGTTACCGTTTTCAGTTTTGTTAACTGTTACGGAGTTATCGTTAGATGTAACAACTGTACGAGCATCTTTCAATTGTTTTACGTTAACTGCGTCAGTATCATTTACGCCAGCTTTCACATTAGTAATGTTCAAGTTACCAGCGTTGATACCAGTCTTAGTGATGGATGGACCACCAGAGATAGTCAAGCCATTGTTGTTAACTACAGTATCACCGATTGTTAAGGAACCAGATGGAGTCAAGTTAACTTCTTTGGACAATTGAACTTTCAACTTGCCATCTACGTTATTCACGCCAATGTTATTGTCAGTCAATTTGGACTTATCTGCACCACCAACGATATCCATAGTTTCGTTCAATTTCTTAGCGATAACTTTGGATTTATCTGCACCTTGTGCATCGTCGCCAGCATATTTCATGCCGTCATCTAATGTAGCCACTTCGTGTTTATCATGGTTGTGATCTTCGTATACGATACGAGTGATACCGTTCGTACCATTTTTACCGTCTACGCCATCTTGACCTTTTTCGCCACGGATAGTAAGACCGTCTTTGCCGTCCTTACCATTTAAGCCGATAGAGCCGTCTTTACCATTGATAACAACGGAGGAACCATCTTTACCGTTTACACCGATCTTACCATCAACGCCATCTTTACCATCTTTGCCGACCTTGATGTCATTGGACAATGCATATGTGTAAGTGTGTTCACCAGTTGTAGCGTCGATATCTTGTTTTACAGTCAAGTTATCGCCTGCTGCGTAGGAAACAGTTTTACCGTTGCCTACAGCTGTTACAGCATGGTTACCAACTACATTGCCTTTCGCATCAGTGGAGAAGGAATAACCGTCTTTGATTTGATCAGCCAAACCGGACAAGTCAATTTTTGCGATTGTACCAGCTTGGTTAGCACCGTTGCCATCGTTGTATTTCAATGTTACGGATTTATCTGCTGTGTTGTAGGAATAAGATGTAGTTGTTTCACCAGCACGATTGGATGTAGTAGGTGCAATGTGCAAATCGTTAGCTTTGGAAATTGTCTTAACGTCGCCGATGTTAGCACCGTTTGTATCATCAGTGGAGTTGTTATTTACGATACCAGATTTAAGGTTCGTAATGTTGTTGCCACCCATGTTCACATTGCCGCCGTCGAATTTGAATTCGTTGCCGCCGATTGTGAAAGTAGCAGGACCACCGTTTTTAATTGTGTTGATGTTGTTCAAGTCTTTAGCCAAACCGATGTTGATTTCGCTGTTACCATCAGCACCTTGCGTGATGCTTGTTTTGATGTTAGAGGAATCGTATTCGGAATCAGCTTTAGCACCTGTACCTTTAACAGTTACTTTAGAGCCAAGTTTATTTTTCTTTTCGCCACCGGAGTTAGCGTCGAAACGTAAACCATCATCCAATGTAGCTACTTCGTGTTTATTGTTGTCATGATCTTCGTAAACGATGCGAGTTACGCCGTCAGCGCCTTTTTCGCCTTTCATAGTAAGACCATCTTTGCCGTCCTTACCATTTAAGCCGATAGAGCCGTCTTTACCGTTGATTACAACAGAGGAACCATCTTTACCGTTTACGCCGATTTTGCCGTCAACGCCGTCTCTGCCATCTTTACCAATCTTGATATCGTTAGCCAAGTCGAATTCAACCTTAGCGCCGTCGTTGTTGCTAGTTTGTTTTACAGTTAAGTTCTTGCCTGCTGCCATTTCAACTGTTTTACCATCAGAGATAGTTTTCGGAGCTGTTTCAGAATCAGCAGTTGTGTTACCTGTGGATTTTACATTCCATACGGATTGTGCAGCACCAGGAGCCACGTGCAAGTCGTAAGTCACTTGGTTACCGTTTTCAGTTTTGTTAACTGTTACAGAGTGATCGTTAGATGTAACAACTGTACGAGCATCTTTTAATTGTTTTACGTTAACTGCATCAGTATCGTTTACGCCAGCTTTCACATTAGTAATGTTCAAGTTACCAGCGTTGATACCAGTTTTAATGATGGATGGGCCACCAGAGATAGTTAAACCACTGTTGTTAACTACAGTATCGCCAATTGTTAAGGAACCGGACGGAGTCAAGTTCACTTCTTTGGACAATTGAACCTTCAACTTGCCATCTACGTTGTTCACGCCGATGTTGTTGTCAGTCAATTTGGACTTATCAGCACCACCAACAACGTCCATAGTTTCGTTCAATTTCTTAGCGATTACTTTGGATTTATCTGTGCCTTGTGCATCGTCGCCAGCATATTTCATGCCGTCATCCAATGTAGCCACTTCGTGTTTATCGTTGTTGTGGTCTTCGTATACGATACGAGTGATACCATTAGTACCATTTTTACCGTCTACGCCATCTTGACCTTTTTCGCCACGGATAGTAAGACCGTCTTTGCCGTCCTTACCATTGAGGCCGATAGAACCATCTTTACCATTGATCACAACGGAGGAACCATCTTTACCGTTTACGCCGATTTTACCATCGATGCCATCTTTACCGTCTTTGCCGACCTTGATGTCATTGGATAATGCATAAGTGTAAGTATGTTCACCAGTTGTAGCGTCGATATCTTGTTTTACAGTCAAGTTATCGCCTGCTGCATAGGAAACAGTTTTACCATTGCCAACAGCTGTTACAGCATGGTTACCAACTACATTGCCTTTAGCGTCAGTGGAGAAGGAATAACCATCTTTGATTTGATCAGCCAAACCAGACAAGTCGATTTTTGCGATTGTACCAGCTTGGTTAGCGCCATTGCCATCGTTGTATTTCAATGTTACGGATTTACTTGCTGTATCGTAAGCGTAAGATACAGTTGTTTCACCAGTACGATTAGATGTAGTAGGAGCAATGTGCAAGTCGTTAGCTTTGGAAATATTCTTAACGTCGCCGATGTTAGCAGCATTTGTATTATCTGTATCATTGTTATTTACAATGCCAGATTTAAGGTTAGTAATGTTGTTACCACCGATGCTTACGTTGCCGCCATTGAATGCAAAGTTATCACCACCAATTGTGAACGTAGCATTGCCACCGTTCTTAATTGTGTTGATGTTTTTCAAGTCTTTGTTCAATTGAACTTCTAGAGTATCTGTACCATCAGCTTTTACGTTGATATTACCGGCTGCACTCTTAAATGTAGCAGATGTATTTTTATCTACGCCTTCACCTTGTACTTTTACTAAGCTGTTCAATTTTTGTTTGTTCACTATATCAGTGTTGTTACCAGTGAAGTTCAAACCATCATCTAACGTAGCAACTTCATGTTTATCATGGTTGTTATCTTCATAAACGATACGAGTGATGCCATCTTTGCCGTTTAAGCCAGGTTGGCCTTTTTCGCCCTTCATAGTAAGACCGTCTTTGCCGTCCTTACCATTTAAGCCGATGGAGCCGTCCTTACCGTTGATCACAACGGAGGAACCATCTTTACCGTTTACGCCGATTTTACCGTCAACGCCGTCTCTACCATCTTTACCAATCTTGATATCGTTAGCCAAGTCGAATTCAACCTTAGCGCCGTCGTTGTTGCTAGTTTGTTTAACAGTCAAGTTCTTGCCTGCTGCCATTTCAACTGTTTTACCATCAGAGATAGTTTTTGCAGCTGTTTCAGAATCAGCAGTTGTGTTACCTGTGGATTTCACGTTCCATACGGATTGTGCTGCACCAGGAGCTACGTGCAAGTCGTAAGTCACTTGATTACCGTTTTCTGTTTTGTTGATTGTTACAGAGTTATCGTTAGAAGTTACAACTGTGCGAGCATCTTTCAATTGTTTTACGTTAACTGCGTCTGTATCGTTTACGCCAGCTTTCACATTAGTAATGTTCAAGTTACCAGCGTTGATACCAGTCTTAGTAACGGATGGGCCACCTGTAATTGTCAAGCCACCATTATTAAGGATAGTGTCGCCAATTTTCAAGGAACCATTTGGAGTCAAATCAACATTGTTGGACAATGCATATGTGTAAGTGTGTTCACCAGTTGCATTATCGATATCTTGTTTTACAGTTAAGTTATCGCCTGCTGCATAGGAAACAGTTTTACCATTGCCAACAGCTGTTACAGCATGGTTACCAACTACATTGCCTTTAGCGTCAGTAGAGAAGGAATAACCGTCTTTGATTTGATCAGCCAAACCGGACAAGTCGATTTTCGCAACTGTACCGGATTGTGTAGCACCGTTGCCATCGTTGTATTTCAATGTTACGGACTTGCTTGCTGCATCGTAAGCGTAAGATGTAGTTGTTTCACCAGTACGGTTAGATGTTGTAGGTGCAATGTGCAAGTCGTTTGCTTTGGAGATACGTGTAACGTCGCCGATGTTAGCAGCATTATTGATTACATCGCCACCAGATTTAAGGTTAGTGATGTTTTGGTCACCCATGTTGATAGGGCCATTAGTGATGTTGATGGAGTTAGGACCGAATTCCATTTTTGGACCATTTGTAGTGTTGGAAATGGAATTGATGTTCACTAAATCTTTATTAACATCGTATTTAACAACGCCTTCAGCATCTACAGAAGCGGTTGTGTTTTTACCGTTTGTGAAGTTCAAACCTTTATCCAATGTAACTGTTTGAGCATTTTGGCCATTCGCTTTGTATGTCAAAGGAATTTGTTTAGCAGCTTTATCGCCATCGAATGTTACAGTGTAAGTTGTGTTATGGTTTGTTTCGTCTTGTGCAGGTGTAACAGTGATAGGGTTGTTTGTTGTATTTGTAGTGTTTACAGTTACCGCTTCACGAGCTGCATCTTTTACGTCGTTACGGGAAACGTTTACTTCGTAAGTTGCGCCAGCATCGCCATATTGGTCACCTGCTTGAGGTGTAACCTTAGCGATATTTGTATCTGTAGAACCTGTTACATTAGCTTTTGCTTTCACTTTTTCAGTAGAAGCAGCTGTAGGTGTTACATTATCAACGTCTACTGTGTAGATTGTTTTCTTACCACCGTCAACAGTATTTTCTGTTACAGATGTAACCTTCGCAGCATTTTTACCGCGAACTTCTACAGTATTGTTCAATTTGCTTTTCGCATCATCGGACAAGTCAACAGCTACATTGCTACCAGAAGCAGTTGTTTTGATGTATTGGCCATTATTAGCGCCAATTACGCCAAAGCTCAAGCCACCAGCTTGGTTCAATTTTTGAAGATCAGTAGCGCCTGTGTTACCAGTCAAACCAACTGTGTTATTGAAACCGTTGTTTACGATTTTCAATTGTTCTTCAGTTGCTGCACGACCTTTTTTAGCGAAATCAGGAGCATCCAACGTTACGTTAGTTAAACCAGTGATGTCACCAACTTTAGCGTTCAAGTTAATGTTATGGTCACCTGCTACGTTAACAGTTTGGTTACCACCGAATACAACTTTACCATCGCCATCTTTGTTTGTGATGGATGTAATGTCAGTTAAATCACCTTCAACGTCTACTTTGAAAGTTTTAACGCCATTGATTTCACGGTTGCTCACCTTTGTATTCTTACCATTTTCCATATCGATGGATTTTTTAGCAAGATTTTGGATGACTGTTTCGCCACCCTTGTTGATATTGGAAAGATCTTGTTTAGCAATACCTGTGATAACAGCCGTTTCGTTAGCAACATCTTTGTTGTTACCATCAAGGTATGTCATCGTTACTTTGCCGTTTGCATCTACCGCATATTCACCAGGTTTGATGTGACGTTCGTCAGCACGAACCTTTTTCAATTGGCTTACGTTAACTGCATCGTTATCGTTTACGCCAGCTTTCACATTAGTGATGTTCAAACCACCAGCATTGATGCCAGTTTTAGTAATGGAAGGACCATTGTTGATAGTCAAACCGTTGTCAGTGATGTTAGTATCGCCGATTGTTAAAGAACCATCTGGAGTGAGGTCTACATTTTTGTTCAAGGAGAATTCAACAGCCGCATTACCATTATTATTAGTTTGTTTAATGGTCATGTTTTTGCCGGCTTGCATTTCCACAGTTTTGCCATCACGGATAGCTTGTTGGCCTTGAGAACCACGAGCCACTGTACCTTCTGTAGCCGTAGATTTCACGTTGAAGGAGCTCATGTCGCCTGTTGGTAAACCGCTCAAGTCGATAACGGCTTTAGGACCAGTTACAGTTTTACCATTACCATCTTGGTATGTTAAGGTAACCTTCTTGTTACCGTCTACAGTATATTCAGCTACGTTATTATTAGTACCTGCTGTAGGTGCTATGTGTAAATCGTTAGCTTTGGAGATACGAGTAACGTCGCCAATATTAGCAGCGTTATTTTCTACATCGCCACCAGATTTAAGGTTAGTGATGTTGTGATCACCAAGATCTAGGTTGCCACCAGTAACGCTGATGTTGTTATCACCAAAGTGTAATGTAGGACCACCATTATTAGTAATGGAAGTAATACCACCAAGATCGCTATTCAAGGAGTATGTATATGTTTGTTCACCAATAGATTGGTTAATGTCTTGTTTAACTGTTAAGTTCTTACCAGCTGCATAGGTAACAGTTTGACCGCTTTCAACTTTAGTTGCTGTAGCAGTACCATCTAATTTACCGCCGTTAGCCTTAGCATTTGTTAAGAAATCGTATTTTGCAGCAGCGTCTGCAGCGTTGATTGTGTATGTAGTACGGCCGTTTACTGTTTTTTCATCAACAGTAACGTTTTTACCAGCTTTCACCATGCCAGTGTCATCAAAAGCAACTGTAATTTTGGAATCTTTTTCACCATCATGAGCCGCTACAGTAGATACGCGACCAGTACCGATAACGTTTAATTTACCACCGTCAGCCAAGAAATCACTGTTACCAGTATTACCAGCAACAGCAACGCCAACGTTTTTCAATTGAGCTACGTTAACAGCATCAGTGTCAGCAGTACCAGCAGCAAGGCCTGTCAATTGACGAGTCAATGTTTCGCCATTACCGATGGATACAGCAGCAGTTGTTGCAGTTTGTACGTTACCTTTTAAGTTTTTATATTTACGATCATGTAGATTAGATGGGTTGTAACCTAACACACCTTTATCTGTTGTTGTAACAGAGTGATCACCAAGAGCTACGCCGTTAGCGATGTTAGCTTCAGTTTCATTACCTATAGCAATCGCACCTTGTTTTGTTGCCTTGGAAAGACGACCTTCTGCAATCGCATAATCTCCAGTTGCAGTTGCCTCTGCACCTTGTGCAATAGAAGATGCACCAGAAGAAGTTGTTCTCATGCCAATAGCAATAGCATTTTCACCAGATGCAGTGATACGTTTAGAATCTCTACCACTTTGACCGATAGCAATAGAATTATTACCAGATGCATCGGCGCGAGCACCAAAAGCAGTTGCACCAGATCCTGTAGCATGTGTATCACGACCAATAGCAATTGTATCTAAATGAGTTGCTGTGTTATCTCGACCGATGGCAATTTGAGAATTCTCATTTCGAGTTTCACCAAAGTTTGTACCACCATTTGTGGAGTCCACCATATTGTTTTTACCAATGGCGATACCGCCCATTGTTTTCGCATCATTGTCTTGACCCATGGTAACAGTATCTTGCACACGAGATTTATTATTGCTACCAACAGATACGGAATTTTTACCACTAGCTAATGCGCTAGGGCCTACAGCCACTGCATTAGCAGCACCTGTTTCAGCATGCCAGCCCACAGCTACGGCATGACCAACACCGGTTGCATTTGTTTTAGTTGTATCACCGATAGCTACGTCACCATCACCGCTTGCCACTGTAGACGCACCAATAGCTGTAGCCCATTCGCCTTTAGCTGTATTGAAAGCACCTACTGCAGTAGCACGACTGCCTAAGGCATCATTAAAGTTACCAATGGCTAATGAATAAGCACCAGCTGGTTTAGGTGTTGTTTGCCAAGAACCATGTGTCCAATTTTGGTTATTATACGCACCAATAGCGATAGCATTTTCTGCATTCGCATTATTTTTATTACCTACCGTTAGTGTTGTAGCTGCAGTCGATTCATTACCAGCACCGATAGCTGTAGCTGCACCACCGTTTGCAACGTTTCGGTTACCCATCGCCATAGCGGAATTGCCAGTTGCTGAGTTTTTAGCACCAATCGCTACCTTGCCATCATTACCGGCTGTGTGGTCTGTTGTATTTTGATACCCTACAACGATAGAGTTTTGACCTGCATCATTTTTGCCATTGCTACCATCTGGAGCCGTATTAGCCCAAACATTAACATGACTATTGCCATAATCCGCATCGGCCATGGCTTGTTGAGGTGCAATACCGCCCATAGCACCAGCTACAGCTAAACCAGCCAATACGCTAGCTAGGACTTTCTTTTTGCCGCTATTATTTTTCGCAATCTCAGGCACTACAACGTAGCACTCTTTGGATTTGCTCCAAACGACTTTAAAGACCTTGTTCATAAAACCTTTGAACCCCTTTCTCATAAGTACATATAAATGTAACTTTTACACTTTTGTTCACTTCATGAAGAGTGGCTTTCCTCTCATTCACACACACTTCATATAGGATAATTCAATAATATCAATTTATTAATTAATTGTAAATACTTTTTCACCCATTTATTTAATTAAATTTTATATTTTAGATGAAAATAAACTGAAGTTTATATGTATGTGTAAAAATAAATACATCTACGAGAAAGTGCATAATAGCAAGGTTTTTAAACGTATTTTAGAAACTTTCTTCATATAGCTTTCATATAGCAGCCCATTCTTTTTAGTTTATATTTTTGTTAAATAACGAAAATAAAGCTATGATACAGATCTAAATAGGAATCTATAATCCATAAATTTTGTAAACCATAAAATATCAACGCACCAGTAAATAGCTGTATTTTTCTATTATAAATATAATTCATTTAATAAAATAATAAACCTTTACTATTAATAGTTAATTAATATATTCAATACCTATCTACTCAATTACAACTAAACCAAAAGTATCATCAATACAACATAAGGTACTCATATATGCACAAAAAAACGCCCACACATTGTGTGAGCGTCTTTTTATAGGCCCCCATACTAAACAGGGGGGGCAATTGTGAGAGTTTCTATGAGGGCCATATGTGATTGTAATTGTATCTACTAGTATTATTTACTAATAGCTTCACGCAAATTTACTTTACGTGATTGCGGTTGATCAACAGGTGCTTTTGCAATCGCTGCACGTAGATCTACTTCATGATCCTCGCCAGCAACTGGTTCTTCACTCGCTTTGTTTTTAACCGTTTGTTTAGCGGCATACCAGATTGTGTCATTCATGTAGTGACGAAGTTCGTCATTGTTTACATGTTCTTGATCATGGGCCATGATATCCAAAATGGAATCTTCCAAAGCAGTTGCTTCTTCGTCAGTCATAGGACCGCCAATTTTCTTTTGCTCTTGGATAACCGTATTGATTTGATCCACCATGCCACGAAGTACATTGTACCCATAGCTATTAGTGAAACCATCTTGTTCGTTATATTTTGGCATATCAAAATATTCGTATTCATTTTTATTACGGTTTTCACCATTCCAGTTCATGAATACTTCTTGACCATGTACACGGCCGATAGAATGTGTACGGAAATAGTCAGCATAATTATGTTTGTCATAAGAATGTAACCATTTTACATCCGCTTTAGTTAATTGCTCGTGATTATCGCGTTTAACCTTAGCCTTTGCAATGTTAACCTCTGCATTTTGCCAAGCTTTCACATAATCATGAACAGCAGCCATGGTTTGTGGACTCGCTACAGGAACGAGTACAACAGAACCAAGTTGTGGCGTCATTACAGGATTTTTAACGATTAACGTATCATCATACGTTGGTGTGCTAGCTGCGTGACCAGTAAGGGATGCAGCGCTCATAAATACTGCTGCTGTGAAAGCAAGCATTGTAGATTTTTTCATATCTATTCCTCTTTTCTTAGTCGAATCAAAAGGGATGCGAGGATTCTCATTGATGAGAACCCTCATCCCAGCGTCTGTGAAAGTTTAACGTTTCAAATTATAAACCTAATTTTGCCATCATTGCAGCAATTTGAGCTTTCATTTGTTCATTTTCTGCTTTCAAATCAGATACTTCGCCTTTTAATCCGGCATTTTGAGCTTTCATAGCTGCCATTTCTTGTTGCATTGCATATGTGGAACTGATAGGGCCTTTGCGGTAACGATCTGCTACAGCAGCTTCGCTATCACGGTTGCCAACTTTCCAAGTTACACCAGCGTTCGCCATCATGTGGCTAGAACCACCAGCCCAGGAGATGCCACCATGAATCAATGTGGATTCATTTTTGTAATGAGCTACGCCAAGAGCCACTGCGGAGTTACCACGGTAGTTACCATAACCCGCCATGATTTGAGTTGGTTCTAATGGATCGTATTGGATAGGTTTCAATGCTGCAAGAGCTGCGCCTTGAGCACCTACACGGCCGACTTCTTCACCAAGTTGGTCGATACGGTTGTTAACACGGTCCAAATCTGGTGTAGCATTAGGATCTACATGTAAATCATATGTGACTTCACCGGTAGTAGTATTTTCACTTCTATTGATTGTTACAGAATTATCATTAGATGTAACTTTTGTACGAGCTGCTTTCAATTGGTCAAGGTTAACTGCATCTGTACCATCTGTACCAGCTTTAACATTAGTAATTTTATTACCACCCATGTTGAGGTTACCACCGCTAATTGTTACAGCAGGAGTTGTAGCACCAGCAGGAACATCTGCGATAGAGATAGAGGAGTTACCGTTAGAAATCTTAGTAATACCAGACAATTCGTTAGCTAATTGAACTCTCAATTTACCACCGTCGTTATTCACGCCGATGTTATTATCAGTCAATTTAGTTTTATCTGCACCACCAACGATATCGATAGTTTCGTTCAATTTTTTGGAGATAACTTTAGTTTTATCTGTGCCTTGAGCATCATCACCAGCGTATTTTACGCCATCATCATGAGTTGCTACTTCATGTTCGTTACCATCTTTATCGTTGTATACGATACGAGTGATACCATCAGTACCATTTACACCTGGTTTGCCTTCTTTAACAGTAATATCAGCAGTTGCATTTTTACCATCTTTACCAGCAGGGCCAGTTAAACCGATGTGACCGATACCGTCTTTACCGGAGATAGATACAGCATCTTTACCGTCTTTACCGATAGAAACTTTACCGTCAAGACCATTCGCACCATCTTTACCAGTAATGGATACACCGTCTTGACCATCAACGCCATCTTTTCCTGGAACACTAACGGATTCTAAACCTTTAAGGTTCTTATTAAGACCGATTTCAACAGTTGTATTACCAGCTGCATCTTGTTTGATGTTAGTTCTGATATTATCAGTGTTGTATTTATCTGCAAAGTTTTCGGTAGTGCCGAGAGCGCCTGTACCAGCAATAGTTACTTTAGAACCAAGTTTATTTGTCTTAGGATCTCCGTTATTTGCATCGAATACAAGGCCTTTGTCGATAAGAGCATCAGATGTAGATTTGAGGTCAGTTACATTAACTGCACCATACTTAGCATTAGGATTAGCTGCTGCTGTATTAATCTTATCTAAGAATGTAGTACCAGTTTTATCAGCGATGGAGGAACCAACGTTTTGTAACTTAGTAGGATCTGTAGAAGAGTTACCAGCACTGTTCATAGATGCAATCACTTGGTTTGCAGGAACTACTGTACCAGTACCATTAATATTTGTATTGAAAGTACCATCTGGTTGTTTGTAAACTTTAGTGCCATCTTCCTTAGTATAAACAACAGGAGTTTGTGCATTATTTACAACACCTTGGTTGTTGATAGTGATGTCATATTGGTGACCTTTAGTTGCATCATAAGTTGCAGATGTAGGGTCGTTTTTATCAACTACTTTGATGGAGCTATCAGAAGATGTAACAGTTGTAACATTATCTTTCAATTGTTTTACGTTTACTGCATCAGTATTAGCTGTGCCAGCTGCAACATTAGTAATTTTGTTACCACCATTATCAAGACCTTGGTTAGTCAACTTAACATCAGTTGTAGTTGTACCAGGAGTTGTAGGCGCTTTAATAGTAATGCCATCGTTATTTACAACAGTATCACCCATTGTTACAGAGCCATCTTTAGTGAGGTTAAGATCTTTGTTCATCTTAACAGTTAAAGTATTTTGACTATCTGCTTCAACTGCGATGTTACCAGCTGCAGATTTGAACTCTTGGCCATTAGCTTCTAATTTACCAGCTGCATTTTCAGTAACGCCTTCACCTTGAACCTTCACAAGAGAATTCATTGGTTGTTTATTTTCTTTAGAAGTGTTGTTACCAGTGAAACGCAACCCATCATCCATAGTCGCTACTTCACGTTTAATATCGTTGCCATCAGTATCTTTCAATGGGTTGCCATTAGCATCTTTTGGTACGTAAACAATACGTTGAGATTGATTACCATTGTTTGCTTCTGGTTTAACAAGAGTTTGTTTACCATTTTCAGTAGAAATATCTACAGATTTGCCGTTTGTACCAGCAGGACCTTGAGGGCCTGTTAAGCCGATTGTACCAACGCCATCTTTACCAGCGATAGATACAGCGTCTTTACCGTCTTTACCAGAGATACCAACTTTACCATCGATACCATTTGTACCAGGAATACCTGTAGCACCTTGAGGACCAACGATAGTTACACCATCTTTACCAGCTTGACCATCTTTACCATTTACAACAACTTTGTCTAAGTTAGTAAGATCTTTATTTAAAGCATATGTGTAAGTAAGGTCGCCGTTATTTTCTTCTTGTTTAACGGTCAAGTTCTTACCTGCAGCATAAGTTACAGTTTTACCACTAGCAACAGGTTTTACGCTTGCTGTCGTACCAGTCGCAAGATTACCACCTGCATTAGTATTGAACCCGTAATTATTGCCACCAGCTGGAATATTCAAGTCGGAGAAGTCGATAACTGCTTTAGGACCAGTTACAGCTTTACCATTGCCATCATTGAATGTTAATTCAACTTGTTTAGTTGCTGCATTATATTTGTAAGCTTGAGCTGCTGCGCCTGGGTTAGTATTACCAGATGCTACGCCACCTTTATCAGCGTCTTTACCACCAACTGTTGGAGCAATATGCAATTCAGACGCTTTCAATGCTTCAGCAGTATTATAAAGATCAGATACGTTAACTGCTGCATTTTTAACATTAGAACCAGCATCAGCAGCTGCTTTCAATTTATCCAAGTATGTAGCAGTTTGTCCTGCAGGCATTGTTGGATTTTGATTTTTAATAGCAGAGCCAATGTTGTTAACAATCATGCCACCATCTTTTGTTGTTTGGCCAGTTGCTGCTTTAGGGTTTTCGAAAGAAGTGATGATATCGCCAGTATATTCAGCTGTTTCACCAACTTTATGGAATTTACCGTCTTTATCTTTCGTTAATTTTTCACCATCTGGAGTTGTGTAAACTGCTGGAGTTACAGCATTTACAGTGTAAACAGTATGGTTATCTGTTGCATCCACAGCTGAAGTTACAACTACATTGTCACCAGCTTTAACTTCTGTACGGTTTTCTTTCAATTGTTTTACGTTAACTGCATCAGTATCAGCTGTGCCTTCTTTAACGTTCACAATCTTGTTACCGCCGTTATTAAGACCGGATTGAGTCAAGCTAACGTTAGTTGTTGTACCACCAGTAGGCGCTGTGATTGTTACACCACTATTATCTACTTTAGTGTTACCTGTTGTTACAGAACCATCTTTAGTAAGGTCGATAGTCTTAGCCAATTGAACTTTCAACTTGCCGTTGTCTTCATTAACACCAATGTTATTATCAGACAAGCTACCAGTTGCACCGCCAATAATATCGAGTTGTTCACCCAAAGGTTTCTTGATAACAGTTGCGTTATCACCCTTGAACTTCAAGCCATCATCCATTGTAGCTACTTCACGTTTAATCGTGTTGCCGTCGCCATCTTTCAATGGATTACCATCTTTATCTTTTGGTACGTATACGATACGTTCAGACTTGTTATCATTGTGAGCTTCTTGCTTAACAAGGGTTTGTGTGCCGTGATCAGTAGAGATATCTACACCTTTACCATCAGCACCAGCAGGGCCTTGAGGACCTGTCAAACCGATTGTACCAACGCCATCTTTACCAGCAATGGATACAGCATCTTTACCATCTTTACCAGAGATACCAACTTTACCATCAATACCATTTGTACCAGGAATGCCAGGGGCACCAGTAGCACCTTGAGGACCAACGATAGTTACGCCATCTTTACCAGCAATACCATCTTTACCATTAACAACGACTTTGTCGAGGTTGGACAAGTCTTTATTTAAGGCAAATTCAACCTTAGCGCCATTAGCATCAGATGTTTGTTTTACAGTTAGGTTCTTACCTGCAGCCATTTCAACAGTATTACCATTGGAAATGGTCTTAGCAGCAGTTTCAGATGTAGAATCTGTATTACCTGTGGATTTTACATTCCAAGAAGAAGCAGTTGTAGTGCCACCACCAGTAGCGCTTACAGTGTAAACATCTTCACCATTAGATCCTGTGGTCTTACTAACACTTACGTTAGAACCAGCTTCAACAACTGTCTTAGCCGTTTTCAATTGTTTTACATTAACAGCATCGTTGTTATCTGTACCAGGAGCTAGGTTCACAATCTTATTGTTAGTTGTGCCATCACCCAAGGACAAGTTACCGCCCTTAATAGTTACAGCAGGAGTTGTAGCATTTGGAGCGTCATTCAATAGGATGGAAGTGTTGCCGTTAGTTACAGAGTTGATACCCTTCAAGTTTTTGTTCAACTTGAGTTCCAATGTATCTGTACCGTTAGCTACTACAGCGATGTTACCAGCTGCAGATGCGAAGGTTGGAACATCCGTTGCAGTAAGGCCTTCACCTTGAACTTTTACAAGAGAACCAAGTTTATGCGCATTTTCGGTTCCAGTGTTGTTACCAGTGAATTTCAAACCTTTGTCAACCAATGCATCGGATGTATTCTTAAGGTCTTTTACGTTTACAGCTGCATTTGGTGTGTTAGTCGCTGCTGTATTTAACTTAGTCAAGAATGCATCGCCTGTGGATGTACCAGTTTTATCAATAGCAGAGCCCACATTGTTGATAACCATGTTACCGCCAGTTGTGTTGCCATTACCATCCATGAAAGATGTGATTACATCATCTTTGTCTACATTATTACCAGCAGCAAGATTGCTATTTGTTGTGAAAGTGCCATCTGGACGTTTGTACACTTTCGTACCATCAGCTTTAGTGTAAACAGCAGGTGTTACAGCATTAACTGTATATGTTTTTTGACCTGTTGTTGCATCAGAGCTTTCAGATACGTTGACATTGTCACCAGCTTTTACGATGGTGCCAAGGCCAGTGATGACATTCTTACCAGCATTATCGATGTTGGAGAGATCTTGTTTAGCGATACCTGTGATAACAGCTGTTTCATTAGGCACATCGGCATTATCACCGTTTTGGTAAGTCATTGTTACTTTGCCATTAGTATCTACCGCATAAGTACCTGGTTTGATATGACGTTCTTTAGCAGCCACAGCCTTCAATTGAGATACATTAACTGCATCGTTATTATTGACACCATCAGATACATTGGTAATTGTCTTATTACCAGCATTAATACCAGTTTTAGTGATGGATGGACCACCAGTAATAGTCAAGCCATCATTAACAATTTTAGTGTCACCAATTGTCAAGGAGCCATCTTTTGTTAAATCAACGTCCTTGTTCAAGGCGAATTCAACTTCAGCACCGTCAGTCGTATTAGTTTGTTTTACAGTAAGATTTTTACCTGCTTGTAAGTCGACTTTCTTTTGGTCACTAATTGTTTGTGTAGTATCACCAGAATGAGTGCCATCAGTAGCAGATGTATTCACCTTCCAAGAGGAAGCAGCGCCACCAGTGGATGTAGCATCAATGGTGTAGATATCATGACCATCTCCACCTTGTGTTTTAGTAACATTCACATTGTTACCAGCTTTTACTTCTGTGCGCAAACCTTTAATTTGGCTGTAGTTAACTGCATCAGTATCATCTGTACCAGGAGCTACATTAGTGATTTTGCTACCACCCATGTTGATTGGGCCATTTGTGATATTGATAGAATTAGCACCAATTTCCATTTTTGGACCAGTTGTTGTATTAGAAATGGATGTGATACCTGTCAAATCACCTTCCACATCAACTTTGAAAGTCTTAACACCATTTACATCACGGCTGGATGCTTTAGTATTTTTACCATCTTCCATGTTGATAACGGATTTAGCAAGATTTTTAATCTTTGTTTCGCCGTTATTAGTGATGTTAGAAAGATCTTGATTAGCAACGCCAGTAATAATTGCTTTGTCACCAGCAACATCTTTACCATCACCATCAACATAAGTCATGGTTACATTGCCATCATTATCTACTGCATAGGAACCTGGTTTAATGTGGCGTTCTTTAGCAGCTACAGCCTTCAATTGAGATACATTGACTGCATCGTTGTTATTGACACCATCAGATACATTGGTAATTGTCTTATTACCAGCATTGATGCCTGTTTTAGTAACAGATGGACCACCTGTGATTGTTAAACCATCGTTGTTAACTTTAGTATCACCAATTGTTAAAGAACCATCTTTAGTTAAATCAACATTCTTGTTCAAGGAGTATGTGAATTGTTTATCAGTTTGGTCTAATACAATGTTTTTACCAGCACTCAATGTTACAGTATCGCCAGGGCTTACTTTTTTGGATACTTGAGTACCTGTTACGCTACCACCGTTATTGGAGGAAACTACGTTCCAACCAGATTCGTTGATTGCTTTTGCAACATTGTCAGTTGTAGCAATGCCGTTTGTAGTAGGCGCTACTGCTTTACCATTAGTATTAGTAATATCAGCACCTATTTTAGCTTTTACTGTAACACCATTTTTATCAGCAGATGTAGAAATAAATGTAGGCTCATCACCTTTAATTTTCAATGTACCATTGTCTAACAATACATCGCCATTGCCAGTGTCACCAGCGTATTTCAAGTTAACACTTCTCAATTGAGCTACGTTAACTGCGTCGCTGTCAGCAGTACCTGCTGCAAGGCCTGTAATTTGACGAGTTGCATTAGCACCGTCACCTACGGAAACTGCTGCCAATGTGGAAGTTTGTACATTATCAGTTAAACCATCATATTTGTTTGTACGAGTTTCTGCAGGGTTAAAGCCTTTAACACCTTTATCTACTGTTGCTTTAGACTGAGAACCAAGAGCAACGCCATCTTTTACAGATGCAACAGATTCTTGACCTAATGCAGTCGCACTTTCAGCAGTAGCATTTGCTTTAAAGCCAAGGGCAGAGGCACCTTTTTCTGTTGCTTGCGCAACACCGCCTACTGCAGTGGAAGCAACGCCTGTAGAATTAGATTGCATACCAATGGCAATAGAACCTGTTTTACTAGCTGACGTTTGATAACCTTCACCATTACCAGCAATAGCGATAGCACCAGAACCTGTTGCTTCAGAACGAGCACCAAGGGCAACAGAAACGTTAGCAGATGCTGTTGTTTTACGACCGATTGCAACAGTATCTTCTGCTGTCGCTTTATTTTCACGACCAATAGCGATCATTGTATTACCTGCGGCACGGCCACCATTTACAGTAGAGTCTGCAAGGTTATTTTGACCAATAGCAATACCACCACCAATGTTCGCATTATTGGAAGTACCCATTGTAATTGTATCCTCTTTATTAGAGTTATTCTTTTCACCAATAGAAATCGCACGATCGCCAGTAGATGTATTTGTATTGCCGATAGCAACACCACCTGCACCACCAGTAGTTGTATTATTTTTACCAATTGCTACAGAAGAACTACCTTGTGCATTAGATTTATATCCAATAGCAGTCCCGAAATTAGCACTTACAGCTGCTTCACGACCCATGGCAATGCCGCCCCAACCGTTGGCATCGGCTTGTGGACCAATAGCAACCGCATTTGCTTGGTTCGCTTTAGACTCACGACCCATAGCAATGCTATCGCCAGAAGAATTCGTTTCAGCCTTATGACCGATACTGATGTTATCAGTACCCTTTGCCCAGCTTTCACGGCCTACAGCAATAGAGAATTGACCGCTACCTCGATCTGCATCATGATTATTTGCATCTACATTCGCACGATTACCAATTGCAATAGAATCATCAGCAGATGCCATAGATACATTACCAATCGCTACAGAAGCACGACCTTTCGCTTTATTGTAGGCACCAAATGCAGCCGCTGCACCACCAGTTGCCTCATTACCATTACCAACAGCTACTGCAGAGTTTTCTGTTGCAGTATTTCCCGCACCGATTGCAACAGTCCCCCAATTGTTATCAGTTGTATTTTGATAACCTACAACAATAGAATTAGAGCCTACATGGTTACTACCATTTAATGTACCATTAGGAGAAATATTAACAGAGCTATTCCCTAAGTCTGTCCCCGCTTGTACTGGTGTACCCATAGTACCAGCCGCAGCTACCATAGCCAAACCAGCTAACACGCTAGCAAGAGCTTTTTTCTTACCACCATTGTTTTTTGCAACTTCGGAAACTACTACGTAGCACTCTTTAGTTTTGCTCCAAACAACCTTAAAAATCTTATTCATAGAAACTATGAACCCCCTTTTTAAATAGACACAATTACAATCAAAATGTTTTCCTTATAGTTTGATGAGTCATAATATAAATACTACTAAAAATAATTTATTTCATAGCATTTCATTTTTTACTCATCTTGTGTCATATATAAGATATCAAAAAAAGAATACCTTGTAAATAGTATTCTTCATTTTTCACTCATATATTTTTAATATTTTAACTTTATTTATAATTATTTTATATTTGTATATAAAAATCATAGATTTTATGTGTATTTTTCGCCTACTCATAGCAAGTAATTCAATTAAATTCGATATAGAACCATTTCATTCGATATAATCATCAGTTTTACTTATAAACTATTCTTTCATCAATTTAATTGCTTTCATAATCATCGATATAATTAAAATTCATATATTATCTATATTCTCTAACTTTACTTTTACAAAATATATTATACATATGAGGTATTTTTAAAATTCATAAAATCGTCGATTATAACCAACTATACAAGGAATAATTTGTACATAAAAAACACTTTTATAGTATACTAAAGAAATAAAAGACATTAATACTAAGGGGGATGTTATATGAAAAAGGACGATACACAACACAAACTAGAGGCAGCAGTACCTAATCTAAACCAAGCACAGCATATTACTCCACCTGCGCATGTTACAACAGATGCACAAGCGGATATCGACAATTTAAAAAATTCATACGATAATTTTCTCTATATTTCAAAAGCATTTCCAAATACAAATATTAATTCACTTATCGCTAAAGGTCGTATTTACGGACTTAATCCAGTTCCAATTAATGGGGCTCGTGTATTAGAACTCGGTTCCTCCTGTGGTGGGAATATCATTCCACAAGCATTGTATTATCCAAATGCTACTTTCACAGGCATAGACCTATCATCAGTACAAGTACAACACGGGAATGAACTTATCAACTCAATGGGACTCACGAATGTAACATTGCTAGAGAAAGATATCATGGACATCGATGATGATTTTGGTACCTTTGATTTCATTATCGTACACGGCATTTGGTCATGGGTACCTGATGTAGTGAAAGATAAAATTCTTTCTATTTGCAATCGTAATTTATCAGACCGTGGCATTGCCTATATATCATATAATACATATCCTGGATGGAAACGATTAGAACAACTACGTGATATCATGCTCTATTCGGAAAAACATGCACCTCATGATTCCTTAAAAGATCGCACGGTGTATACGAAGAATGTATTAAAACTCATCGCTGAAACGATGAAAATGGATGAACGGTCTCGGGTATACTCGGATTACAAAATCAAAAATATTAATCGCGTTCTCCACTCTAATGATTACTATGTAGGTCACGAATATCTAGAATCCTATAATGACCCTGTTTATGTATCACAGTTTGTGAAATGGGCTGAGCAACAAGGTTGTACCTACATTGGTGACGAATCGTTACAACGTTCATTTATTACGTGGCTCGATGATGCAGTGGTAGAAAATATCACAGCCTTATCTCAAGGAAATCATGTGGATAAAGAGCAGTATTATGATTACGTATATGATACGCAATTTCGTATGGCTTTACTCACTAAACCAATCAACGAAGATATGATTAATCGCGATGAAACAATAACTATAGATACATTAAATAGTCTTTATTTCTATACCGCATTAGATGAATATGATGGTGCCCCACCAGAATGGCAAGATAAATCATATATATCCATTAAACAATTAATGGACCTTAGAAAACCATTCAATGTTCAAGATGTAGTCAACTATGTAACAGTACACCATCCTGATTTTGAAATTGACATGGATCGCATATACAGACGTTTATTCCTCTTAGCTATCGTAGGCCATGTGTATGTACTTGGTGAAAGATATAATCAATTGCCATTTATTGAAAATAAAACATATATACCAGAACAATTTATAAAATATATAGCAACGCTCACTGAAGGTAATGGGCTTCAATATATGACGACAGGTAATATGTATAATCAAATCGATCAAGATATCGATGAAGGTCTTTTATTTGTGATGCGATTACTCACAAAGCCTACTACAAAAAAATCAATGCTAGCAATTATGGATGAAAATTTAACAGTAGAACGTACACGCAAAGATGGGACTACGTTTATTGTGCCAAATGATGAATATTTAGAAAAATCTTTACAACATATTGAAAATCTAGGATTTTTTAGAAGTTAACCAATACAAAAATGGCGAATAGTTGATTAACATATCAACTATTCGCCATTTATCATATATATATATAATTTATAATATTATATCTTTTTATGTTATAACCGTACTCTATTAATTATGTTTTAGATCCTTATTTTGATCTGTTTGTATATTAAGACCTAGTACGGAATTTAAAATAGCCTTAAATTGTTCATTATCTGCTTGTAATTTAGCAATTTCACGTTTAGCATCAGCTAAATCACGAGCCATGGCTATTTTAGAACGAGATACTTCAGACTTAGCGCCCCATTTATAAGAAATTCCTGCATTATAAACAGTATCATCCCCACCATTAGCAGTAGATCCAACAGTAATCATTATATCTTCATTTGGTCGATAGGCTACACCAATAGCAGCAGCATTAGCATTATGATAATGACCATATCCAGCCATTATGTCTAATTTATGATCTGGGTCAAAATCTAATGGATGTAATCCAGCGAGTGCGGCGCTTCCTGCAATACCTTTACGTGCTTCTTTTTGATTAGCATCAATAATATTGCGCAAACTATTAGTATTACTACTGAAACTGTTAATTCGATTAACGATATCAGGACTCAATCCTATAGTATATTCTTTACGACCATGCGCATTATCTTGTGATGTAACCGTAATATTATCACCAGCTACAATAGTATTATATTTTTGTGCTTCAAGAGCGACATCATAGAGTTGAGATCCATTAACCGCATCTGTAGATGTAGAAGATACTCTACCAGCACTGACGTTTTGAAGTTGACGAGTATAAGTTGTAACACCACTTGTACCAGCACGACCATTAGCACCAAAGGACACAACAGAGTCTGGAGTACTGCCTGCAAATGTGACATTACTAAATTTAATGTCACTTGCATTATCTTGTATTGTACTTGTACCAACTGCTGCATCGGTTACAGAATTAGAGCCAATAGCGACACTATTTGGAATATCTGCCAATGTATCATTACCTTGAGCTACCGCACTATTACCTAATGCACTCGCGTTGCGACCAATAGCAATGGACGCTTCACCATCAGCGATTGCAGAATGACCATTAGCGATTGCATCTTTACCAGATGCTTTTGCTAATGAACCTACGGCTAACGCTGAGTTACCACTAGCAACGGCTTCATTACCTGCAGCAAAAGCATATTCTTCTGTCGATTTTGATTTATACCCAACAGCAGCACTATAATCACCACTAGCAGCAGCATGATTACCTGTTGCTAAGGAATAATCACCTGTTGTCTCTACATCACTACCAACAGCTGTAGATTGCACACCAGAAGCCACAGATTGATAACCAATAGCACTACTATATTGGTTAGATGCTTTTGTGCCATATCCTACTGCAGTAGCCATGACATCGGTAGCTTTTGAAGATTTACCAATAGCCACTGCACTTTTAGCAGATGCATAAGAACCATTACCAATCGCAATAGTATGCTCACCATTTGTTCTAGCCTGTGCCCCAATCGCATAAGTATAATCAGTTAATGCCTGTGCAGAAGAACCGAATGCCAAAGAATCTCTGCCATGTGCCTCTGATAATGACCCACCAGCAATACTATTCGTACCTAAAGCCTTATTTTTGTCCCCAATAGCAAACGCATTATCACCATCTACTACATTTTTATATCCAGCAACCAACGCACTCGTAGCAGTTGCTGAAATCGTATTACCATTACCAAAGGCTTCTGCCCCTTCTGCCGCTGCCGCAGGATCAATCGTATTATTAATACCTCCAGCGAATACAGACCCCGTTATAGAAGCCATAGTCATAGCGATTAACATTGTTTTTTTGTTGAACTTTACCATAATCTAACATCCCCTAATTAAATAATACTTATATATTTATTACATAAAAATAGCAGATAATTGGACTTGCTAAACTAACTATCTGCTATTATATATAATCAATAAATTATTACTTTTTTATATAACTTACACTCTTAACTATTTTTTATTGACACGAACACGTTCAATAGTTGGTTCTCCTTGATGATTTTTAGCCACTGTATCAACACGGAACAATGCCATTTCAGGGCTAAATTCTGTTACGAGTTGTTCGTTTACTTGTACGCCGTTTTGAATAGCACGGTATACGATTTGTGCAAACTCATAACGTGTTAACATACGGTCCCCACCGAATGTTCCATCAGGGTACCCTTCTACTAAGCCACGACGAGATAAATCGCTAACAGCTTCATATGCCCAGTGATTGCTTGGTACATCTGGGAATAATGTAGTACGGTCAGCTTTCATATTTGTACCAGCTACACCATTTAAAAGAGTTGTCAATTTTTGGATTTGTGCATTTTGAATCGCCACAGTTTTCTTAAGTTCTAATACTTCTTTACCAATAGCTACACGAGAACGAGATACATTGCTGTGAGCGCCGACTTTCACAGAAAGACCTGCATTCACAATAGTTTCACCATTACCGACAGTAGAACCCAAGCTCAATTGAACATCTTCGTTAGGGCGATAGAAAGCACCTAAAGCAGCAGCATTACCATCGTGGTAATGACCATAACCAGCTGCAAAGTCCCATTTAGCATCTGGGTCAAAGTCAAGTGGATGTAATGCAGCCAATGCAGCTGCACCTGCTACGCCTCGATTAACACGTTTATCTAACTTAGAAATGTCACCTTTGATATTCTTGATGTCAACAGAGGATCCTTGAATTTGATCTTGTACGCGTTTAAGTTGAGATACATTAACTGCATCAGTATCTGCTACACCAGCTTTCACATTTTTAATGATTTGGTCGCCTGCGCTGATACCATTTGTAGTGTAGTAAACAGTGTTACTTCCTTCACTTGCATACATACCGGTTTTATCAAATCTTGCTTGTTCTAAGGTATCTGTGTTTTCGATTTGAACACCAGTAGGTGAAATACCAATATTTTCGCTACCGTTGAAGAAGCTAGCACGGTCTTTATCGATACGAGAACGCACATTATCAGTAGCTTTGCCGAAGGTAGCAGAGTTCATATCTACTAAATCTTTATTTACAGCTACTTTGTATTCAACACCGCCATTAGCATTTGTACCAGGTGTAACAGTTGTATTATCCCCTGCTACAACAGTAGTATGCTTTTTAGCATCTGCCTCAACAGTAGAGATTTTAGTTTCTACCTTTTTAAGTTGAGCCACGTTAACCGCATCAGTATCTTTTGTACCGGCTGCAACAGATGTAATTTGGCGTGTTACATCATTCGCTACATCACCAACAGACACAGCAGATGCTGTCGCTTTCCATGTAGAAGTCGTATCAGTAGATGCCGTATTTGTACTAATATCATAACCTACTTCACCAGCTGCTACAGTTGCTTTAGAGCCGCTACCTAGTGCTACGCCACCTTCTTTAGATACTTCTGTATTATGACCAATAGCTACTGCATCGTTCACAGTTGTAGTAGTTTCTGCGTCGCTAGAACCAATAATGACAGTGTTATTAACACCTGTTACCTTACGGTTATCACCAACGATAACTGTATTATTAGCATCAGATACAGTATTCTTAGAACCGATAGCAGTCAAATGCTGTACATTAGATGCAGTATTACCTACACCCATAACAAGGTTATCCGCACTTTCAGCACCATTAGCACCTGTTACAGTGTTTTTGATACCAATCATAGAGGTACGCAATGTATAGTCAGCCTTGTTGCCACCACCGAAAGCCATTGTAGCACCGCCACCGTCAGATTTTTTAACAGAAGTACGTAATTTCTCAGCTAATGCTTTTGCAGAATTGCCACCGCTAGTTGGTGCACCAGAAATAGCTTTAACAGAATTTGTAATTTCGTTGCCAGCCCCCATGATAATGGAGCCATTGGAATTAAACGTTCTATTTGCTGTACCAACAATACTATTACCTATACCAGAGTAGCCACTAATTGCAGTCTTAGACTCGATACTATTTAAAGAACCTGTAATAGTTGCACCAAAGTTTTGTGCTGCTTGTGAGCTGAATGATCCACCATCATAGGCACCTGTGATAGCAGAATAGGCACCATTAACTACACCAAAGGTAGCATTATTAAAACTATTAACACCAACTGTAGTTGCATTTACACTCACATTATGAGAACGCATACTACTAACATTATTTGTATCTACTGTGGTATCCCCAATGTCGCCCTTATAATTATGAGTACCAATCATAATCCCACCAGAACGAGCATATGTATTTTGACCAATAGCTACACCAGTTGGTACTTTAGTTGGATCAGCTGGAACAAATGGCGCACTAAAGCCAAAAAATCCAGAGCCTTGGAATGTAGTCTGTTTAAAATTAAAATTAGCCTCTTGCGTACCTGCCATATTTTCAGAAAAAGCTTTTTCACCAATCGCTATGCCACCACCTTGGTTAACATAGTTATTTGTATGTGCACCACTGCCAATAGCAATATCTCCAGTAGCAGGACGATTAGTACCATTTGCATAATTAATTTCAGCACCATTACCAATAGCTACATTTTTAACCTCTGGTGCAGTACTACCTGTACCATAAGCAATGCCATTCCCCGTACCTGTTGCTGTATCTGCAGCGCTAGCTACCATACATAAGCTAGACAACAACACACCGTTAATTAATAAAGCTAATAAACGTTTTCGTTTGTTCATTTTACCGCTCTCCATTTCACAAATTATACACAAGATGAATTATATATACACAAAATTCATCTTATCTTTATATTTCAATATTATACCACTTTGCTTTGATTTGTAAAATCATTAATTTAATATGAAGTTAACGATTTTTAAATATACCTTATACTTATTTCTTTAATAACCATCTGTAATATATCTTACAATATAAGATTTACTATAGAATCCTATTTCTTAATAGAATACATTTTTTAAACCGAGTTTAAAAACAAATATTTTTGCAAGACCGTTAAACAAAATAAAAAGCGGATAGTACACCATAAAGGATAACTATCCGCTTACATATTAGCTTTATTCTATAACAGATTCACTTACGATACACATACTATAGAATATTTAACTATTATTTATTATTCAATTTTTGTAAGAGCATATCTACTGTTTCTTGTAACTTTTTATTTTGAGCCTCCAATGTATCAACCCGTTGTTCGAGAGCGTTATAGGAAGCAGGAGAGATGTTTTGTAACGTTTTGTTTTCGCCGAATTTGTAGGATACACCAAGGTTAGCCATGATATGGTCGTTTACAGTGGCACCTGCTGTAAGTAGCAAGTTTTCCTTTGGATAGTAACCCACACCGAGAGCTAGGGCATTGGCATCTTTATAGTGTCCAATACCACCCATCACTTGTACTCGATTATCTGGATCAAATTGCATTGGATGTAATGCAGCTAGTGCCGCAGCACGAGCATCGCCTTTATTGGCCTCTTTTCCCATATTACTAATTTTATTGTACAGATTATCGATTTGTTGGTTCGCACCATATAATTGGGAACCATTGATGGCATCCGTGGATTCCGCGCTAACGCGGCCAGCTGCCACATGAGTGATGGTACGTTCTGCATCAGTAGCACCTACCGATACAGTAGATACTGGTGTAGTGCCGGCAAAGTTAACGGTACCGCCTACATAGGTATAGCTTGGAGTGCTCACCACATCACTACTTTCAGCAGTGGAATTATTACCTAATACAACTGCATTATCTAGAGATGTTTTTACATTATTACCCATTACGAATGTATTATTGGCATCAATTTTGTTCTTGTTACCTACGCTATAGGAGTTATCCCCCTTAACGGTAGCCACATTATACGTACCTACACCAAAGGCGCCCGATTGGTTACCTTCAATCTTGTTATATGCGCCCACAGCAGAATTCTTGTCACCTTTAAAGATAACACCATGACCCATGCCATAGTTAAAATTACCATTTACAGTAGAGTTAGAACCGATTAATACGGTATTATTAGCCTTACTAGAGGCAGCTTGAGAAGTACCAAGCCATACGTTTTTATTGCCTTGAGAATAAGAACCTGCAAAATACCCTATTGCAATTGTATCGGAAATGGTTGAATTATAACCGGCTGCAAAGTTGCCTAAGAAGTTATAATCACCTTTACCACCTACAAAGGTCTTAGAACTAAGTGCTACATTGCCACCACCTTGAGAACCATTTAAAGCAAGACGACCAATAGCGATATTATTACCCTTTGCATTCGGATCTCCTGTATGGGAATATGGATCACTATTAGCTGCCCCAGTATTACCACCAAGCTGAACATTATCTGAATTGGTAAAAGTAGATCCTTGTAGTCCAATATTATAGGCTACACCACCAGTTGAAACGATAGGTGTATCAGCGGCTTGCACCAAGCCCATAAAAGATACACTAAACACACTAACCATTGTTACAACACTTAATTTTGTTGCGTAATTCATGTTACGTCCCTCCTACACTCTTCTCTTACACCATGTTGCTATACTCCCGCTAGCGTTCTCGATGTACCATATATTTCAGCCACCACGTAAGGATTTCCGCAAGTACTCAATTTAGCAAGTATCCGTTTCGTATAATCAAGATGTTCTAACAAAGCATCGCGTAGTTTACGTTGCACGTGGTCAGGGGAATGAAATACGAGTATAGGATCAAAGTCTCCTATGATGATATACGTTGTATGTGGTTCTGGTCCTGGCTCAATGCGGTATTGAAATGGAATGATAACATTGAATAGACCATATACCACATCACGCCCGATTGCTTTGCGCGATTTCAGGCTCGCAAATGTCATGTTCGGACTCATTGTTCTAGGGTCCGTATACATCGGCTTTGACCGCCTCGACGATTGAATGCCGTTTGCTAGAACTCCCTCATGGTGCGCTACTTCTCGTAATACCATCTTAATGGATTTATGGATGATTTCACGCCGACCATCTACATAATAACACGCGGTACAATCACCGCCGTCAATATAGATTGGGATCAAGCAACATATATGGTGATCTACATCTCCATATATGGCATTGGGGTTACAAGAAATTAATTCGTTATTACTTACATTTTGACACGTTGTATTATGCATCATCATGACCTCTTCTTATATTAAAGGAGTAATAATATTAAGGAATTCCTCTTGTAAAAGCTTATAAATAACACGTGTTATAGTAGGTGCTTTAGCAGCACTTATGAGTCAATTGTATACCTATAATTACAAACTGTAAATATATAAATTAAAAAATATTTTAGTTTTTTTAATATTACTTATAACTATGCATATTTTGCATATCTTGGATATCGAATTCTTTGTTATCCGCTACCATCATATAGTACCGCAATTGGTCGATGGCCTTTTGATGGCGTTGTTGCACAGCCTGTCTAGACTGATGTATTTCACAACCTATGTCTACGCATCTCGATATAAGGCAAACAACAATTGCTGTTGCTCGCGTGGCAGTTTTCTGAAAGCAGACCACAGACGATTGCGCAATTCGTCGTCGCTCACGTTTTCGATAATATCTCGTTCAATATTTACGTCATCAGGAAATTGATCCATGGCGGGCTCTGATACATCATCACCGCTGCATAGAGGCAAGGTCAACTCGTGGCGCCACTGATGAGCTGATTGTTTATAAAAATTAAGATAACCATAATGAATGGCTGCTTTCACATAGCCAGAAAATGGTACCTTTCCCGATGTGTGAAAGCTATAGATGGATTCGATAAAGATGATCCACAGAAATGATTCGACGTCATCCGTCATCATAGCCGTACTACATCGGGTTGCATACCGCATGATAAGCGGCCGATAGCGTCGGCATAGTTCAATTTGTGCCGCATCGATAGTCAGTTCCTCGATAGGCCACACGGCTCGTTCCGTACTGAGCACCGATACACGACGTTCTTGACAGACGCGCACTAAACTAAGGTCTGTCACCGCTTGCAACACCTTTTGGGGACAAACCACATGTTTCACGTTCATATTCGTTCCTTTCTGCCTAGGCTTACTTGGAATATACACCCAATTGAGTATTTAGACAAACGAGAAATTCCGCTATAAATGCATAGATTTACAGCGGAATTTTTGTTGTTACATATGTATTTGTGTATAATTACAAACCTATTTCAGAAAAGTACGTCAATTTAGATCAATTTTCATAGCTGTATGAATTTGAATCGATCGTTGTACAATGAGCGAGTTCGAATCAATTACAAGTCGCACGAATTCGAATTCATTTCACTAAAACGATTGTATTAAGCGAGTGTATCTAGCGCAGGTTTTGCAATGGTATCGTAAATATATTGCCCTTGACCGCAATTAATTTCCTCAAGATTTGGGAACACGAACTGGTACCAAAATTGGAACATAGTATTCACAAAATGATAATCTGCGTAACGCAATGGACCACGGCTACCACCTTGAATACGTCCAATAATTTCCATATCCAAGAGGTCGGCCATACGGGTTGCAAAGGTACCACTCTTAAGCTCACTAGCATGACATAATTCTGTATAGAACGGCTTATCCAGTTGTGCCAACGCATAGAGAATCGCATTAGCGGCGCCTACATTACGAATGTAGCGCATAAGCAATCGTTGTGGTTCCGTACATAATATGCCTTGTGGTCTGAAGAATAGACGCACAATATTTTCATCTACCGATAAGGCGGGATCTATATGCACGAGGTTCCCCGGCATACCACCTGTTACATGATATAGCTTAACAAGATCTTCATCCGTATAGTCCCAACCTAATGCTCTCACATCATCAAGTGTGAACGGATTGACCTTGAAATAACTATGGATGTAGGCTGCAATCAAGCTTGATTCGCCGATGATGCGACCTTTCAATTCATCTACATGGGTTCCCATGAGAAGTACGAATACTTTGCCATGGTCGCGATAGGTTTCCATCAAGTCACGCAATATGATAGGCGCTTGTGGAACTGTATCCACAAATGAAGGATAATCATCTATGATGAGCGTGATTCGCTTGTCAAGACTTGCTTGAAAAACGCCACGCAATGCATCCTCTAGAGTCTTAAAAGACCCCGATGGCACCTTTAGTTCTCTCTCAATTGATCGAATATGAATGGACTCATTCGCCAAGCGACCAAGCAGATATATTGTATGATCTTTGCCTAATCGAGCCTGTAACGCTCTAGCGATATACGTTTTACCAACGCTGTAAGGACCGTGTACAACACTCATTTCCATGCGGTCCTGATTGTATAGTTCCATTATGGCGTCAATGACCGCCTCATGGTTACTACATTTCATATAAGATCTCACCTCCCTTAAAATAGTTCTCAGGAGTTTATTATATCATATTTTAAATAAACTATAAAATATATCTTGCAAATTTTAACAAATAGATAATAAATTCATTTTTTACACATAAAAAAACTCTTTTCCCATTATGCTATGTACCCCTTGTACTGGTTGTCCAGTAAAGAGAGTACATTATTACAAGAAAAGAGTTTCTATGCCTAATTTTACATTCTTATTATTAAAGCTTACAGTTGTAAGCCATATCTATCGGTCATTGCTAAATTTCATGAGCATGATGCGGCGCACCGATTCATCAAGGCGTGCTTCGGAAATGGTTCCATTCTCTACAGCCTGTGTTAACGCATCGTGAACTGCCTTGATGTGCTTGGCATGCTTACAAAGAATAACCATGTCGCTGCCTGCATTAATGGTACGCACCGCATAATCCTCTATGGACATACCAGCAATAGCGGCGCCGACCTCGATATCATCGGTCATCACCACGCCCTCAAAGCCCAGTTCATTCCGTAGCCAATCTGTAATAATCGGTTTAGATAGACTCACCGGCTGATTGGCGTCAATAGAGGTTACTTTCACAGCATTTACCATAATCATAGGATGTTCGTCACGCGTCGCATCGATGAGCTGAGCAAAAACGCGGCCATCATCGTCCATGAGGCTCGCCTTAGACGCATCTAATTTCATGCCCGGCACCGTGTAATCAGCGCCGCCTGGAAAATATTGGTACCCCGTAAACACGCGATTCACCGCATAGCGTTTAGTAATGGTCTCACCGATGCGCGCCGCCCGGTCCACATCGCTCGTGTACGAGTAAAATGAGTGGGTATTCACCATGACACCCAAATTGAGATTAAACCCAAGGTCGCGCATCTCAATGGCCGTGCGCGTCGCTAGACTCGACACCGCATCAAGGCCCTGCTTCGATAACAACTTAGGGTCCGTCCAAGGCAGCATCAAATTAGGTCTATACTGCATGCGTTCCCGATTCATGGCGATGAACGGTGGCATGAGGCTGGACGTATTCGCAGTGTCTCGTATGCCTTTTGTGAAAGCCCGCACTTGTTCCTTAGATTCCATATTATCATTATCTAATACAATACCGCCTACGCGATATTTACGTACTAATTCTTTTTGTGACTCGTCAAATGTAGTGCCTTCTAGACCGATACACATTAACTGACCAATCTTGTCCTCTTGTGACATCGTGCGCACACTGCGGTCCGCCTTTTCCGCAGCCGACGCATTCATGGCGGCAATCGCCTTATACCCTACGGGCGCACGGTCAGAACTTGCCGTCGTACTCGGCGTCTCTCGACTACACCCTACAAGGATGCCTATCATGGCTATTGTCAATACACCGCAAGCCAGCCTCTTTACGAACTGCTCCATATCTCTCTACCCTCTATTGACAGCTCAAATACAATCAAGTTACGGTTAGACCTCTGTCCTCTCAGCCATCAGTCTATAGTTAACACTTTATACATTCTATTATATACCATCTATTTCATTAATGCCTCATTAAAAGACCACAATTTTCAACCTGCTGATTCCGCATATTGATAAAAAGGAATGCATACAGATTACAAGTTAGAAATTTCTTCAGACAGCCTCATATATACAAAATAAAAACTGCAACCTAGTCATATATACTGTAACTGATACATTCTCAGTATACATAAGACTAAATTGCAGTTTTTAGGATTATTTACGAGTACGATTCGCCTCTGTTTCATCGGATTCAGATGTCGTACCTGTCGTTTGTTTTGATGTATTATGGAAGGTCATCACCGTTTTAGCCGCCACCTTTTTCACTGGGCCTGTTGGTAATACAATAGGTATTTGAGTGTTTACTTTCACAGGACCATTAGCAGGTACAGGGGCTTGAACCGGTGTCGATAAAGCCTTGACGATATTTGGTTGCGGTGCCGTTGGCGCTACAGATTGAGCCGCCGTTTGAGCTGCTATCGATTGAGATGCTGTTTGCTGTGCTACCACTGGTTTTGGTGCTTGTTTAGGCGCATCCGGTTGTTGACGTGCCACACGAGTCGCCGCCAAGATGCCTGGGTTGCGATACAATAATTGACCACCTTCGGTAGACAATTTTTGATCGTAATAATATACATCAGCGTTGTAATACTCACTGCCACTGGCCACATCATAACGCAAGCCAATCATGGTATACACCGTAAAATGTAGCAACCCGTCCGGTTTACTGCGGTCAATCGAATCGCGGTCCACATACCAATTATTGCCATTATAGGTGAAAGCATAAATATCTTGCCGAGCATCGGCATTGGGTATAACAGATATAAACAGCGCTGCTACAAACATAGCCACTGCACACATACGTTGAAACATGAGGCCTCCTCATTATGAATTACTACCTATATTAATACTATATATATTATATGAATCACATCTTAATATATACATTAATATATACTAATGGTAGGTAGATTATGTAAGTATAAAAATGATTGTATACGATTTAACAACTTATTATACCACATTTTCTGAGATTGCGTTCCTCTGACATCCCTATTTGGAATTAGAACAGGCCTGTAGTATTGATAGGCCCCTTTGATACTGCTCCTTAAAATTAGAACAGGCCTGTAGTAATTTCCGAACCTTCGTACATACCCTTTTAAAATTAGAACACGCCTGTTCTAATTCTAGAGATACCATATAATTGATTAAGTTTATTTGGATTTGACGATATATATAATTTTCCTTATAATAAAAGAAGATAGCCAAGCGAGTAGATCCGTCAGGCTCATCTCAAGTATTATAAACGTGATGAAATGGCCTTTCAGTTACCTAGTTACTTTAGGATAACGAAGGGCTATTTGTCTTTTCCAAGACAAATAAGAGAAGCTAATTATAATGAGAACATATGAGTTAATCAATAAGCATCTATAAATACAGATATATGAGTTAAAATTATAAAAGCCCCCGAGTACTAACAGCTAATATATACAGCTATTAGTACTCGGGGGCTATTTTATATATCGACTATATTCTCAGATTGTTTTAGGTAAACATATCTTAGAATTTATGTGTAAATCCAGCGTTCACAGACCATCCTGCTTTATAGTCGCCAGATAGACCTTTGCTAATATCAGCGTAGATACTGTTGTTAGCGTTGATGCCATAGCGGCCACCGAATGCAAGGTCAGTCCATGTCCCTTTAAGGTCTTGTTCTGTTGATTTCACAGTAGAACCACTTGTGTATGTAGTTTTTACCGAGCCAGAGAAGGCATGGTTAACGCCGATACGAGTATAGATACTGCCTGCGCCAAATGTCTTACCAATTTCAAGGCCAAGACCGCCAGCAGTGCTGCTTACACCAGCTTGGTCTACATGCATGGTGCCTGCATTAAAGCTATCTCCACCAAAGTGAGTATAGCTCAATTGTGCTTGCGGTTCGATGTATACACCATTTTGTAATTTCACAGTTTTACCATAGCGAGCGCCGATAGTGTATGCATTAGCCTTCGTTTCGCCAGATAGGCTTTCACCAATTTCATTACGAGCTGTGAAAGTATTCGTTACACGACCAACTTGGGATTCAAGTTGAATGTATTGATCTTGGCCGAGGTCTTTCAAACCATAGGCACCAACAGCAAAGGCCTTTTCTTTGCCAGAGCCATTGAATACATAATCATCATGGCCACGAAGGTAAGACACTTGACCACCTACGGTCCAACCGCTACTAGTTTTAGCGTCGTAACCACCTTGAATGCGTGTATAGGTTGTGTCGGTATCAATACCTTGTGCATCATAGCTATATTGACCGCCACCGATATGGGCCCAAATACCTGTTGTTGCGCCTTGTTGCAATGCGCGAGGACGGTAAGTATTTGTTAATGTGCGCCAGCCATTGATATTACTCATAATCGCAGAACGAGCACCACGCATATGCGGAGTATCATATGCCGTTGATTGGGCTGGTGCCGGTTGCGGTGCTGGTGTTGGTTGTGGCGCCGGTTGCGGTGTTGGTGTTGGTTGTGGCGCTGGTGTTGGCGTTGGTGCCGGTTGTGGC
>NZ_PPCZ01000007.1:0-11420 GCF_002959815.1 Veillonella sp. T34266-5 | reverse complement strand
GGATACACAGAAGGAACTAACAACAAGATTAAGGTATTAAAACGAATAAGCTATGGGCTTCGCCACTTTGGTAGATTCAGAGTACGTATTCTACTTTTGAGCAAAAAGAATGGCACCAACCATACATATGATTGGTGCCAAACAAGACTCGTAGGGTGAACACCCCAACATTTGACAGAGAGCCGAAATTCTTCGATTCACTCTTTTTTAACTATATATATGAAATTATAAAAATATATCTATAATTCCTGAGAGTTATAACGATGTGAATTTAATTTATCCTAAAAATGGAAAATCCATGACTTTTAGTCATAATGACCCATAAATATGTGACAAAAAATACATTTTATGCATATAAGTTGACAATGCGATTGTAAAAGCATACGATGAAGTTGGTTTAAGGAACGGTTTAGACCAAGAGATTGATCAACTGTCGTTTAACAAGGTGATTTTAAGGAGATGGTACGATGATAGACATCAAAGATCGCGTTAAAAATGCGGCCCTCCAAGGCAAAATTGTCACAGCTTATGAAGCAGCTCAAATGATTAACCACAATGATAAAGTTGGTATTTCCGGCTTTACTCCATCTGGTTATGCAAAAGCTGTACCATTGGCTTTGGCTGAACGAATGGAAAAAGAACCATTCAAAATTGATTTATGGACAGGTGCTTCCGTAGGTGATGAAGCCGACGGTGCATTAACACGTGCACATGGTATTAACCGTCGTTTCCCTTATCAAACAAATGGGGATACACGCAAAGCTTTAAATAGCGGCGACATCAAATACATTGATATGCACTTAAGTACAATGGCGCAAAATGTACGCTATGGTTTCTTTGGTGATTTAGATGTAGCTATCGTAGAAGTTTGTCAAATCAATGAAGATGGCTCTTTAGTACCTACAACATCTGTTGGTAACTCTCCAACATTTGTTAGCCAAGCTAAAAAAGTTATCGTAGAAGTAAACGTATCTCAACCATTATCTTTGGTTGGTATGCATGATATCTACGAACCACTTGATCCACCATATCGCAAACCAATTCCATTGGAACATGCTGGTGATCGTATTGGTACTGATGCAATTCCTTGTGACCCAGACAAAATCATTGCAGTAGTTCCTTGTGATGTTCCTGATACTACAAGACCTTTGGCACCTATCGATGATGATGCAAAAGCAATGAGTCAACACCTTATCAAATTCTTTGAACAAGAAATCGGTGAAGGTCGTTTACCTGAAAACTTGCTTCCATTGCAATCTGGCGTAGGTTCTGTAGCAAATGCAGTAATCAGCGGATTGGCTCAAGGCCCATTCAAAGATTTGTCCATTTATACAGAAGTAATCCAAGATGGTATGTTTGACTTAATCGATGCAGGTAAAGTAACTGTATGTTCCGGTACTGCATTAAGTCCTTCTCCAGATGGGTTGAAACGTTTCTATAATAACATCGATGAATATCGTAAAAAGATTATTCTTCGTCCACAAGAAATTTCTAACAACCCTGGTATTGCTCGCCGTATTGGTGTCATTGCCATGAATACCGCTATCGAATTTGATATTTTTGGCAATGTAAACTCTACTCATATTATGGGTAGCAAAATGATGAACGGTATTGGCGGATCTGGTGACTTTGCACGTAGTGCATATCTCACTATTTTCTGTACTAATTCCGTTGCAAAAGGTGGCGACATCAGTTCTATCGTTCCATATGTATCTCATGTGGATCACCCAGAACATGACACTATGATTTTCTGTACAGAACAAGGTGTTGCTGACTGCCGTGGTTTGAGCCCAGTGGAAAGAGCTCGTTTGATCATTGAAAAATGTGCTCACCCAGACTACAAACCAATGTTAACTGAATACCTCGAAAAAGCACTCGCTGCAACTAAGAATGCCCATACACCAATGTTGCTCGACGAAGCTCTTTCTTGGCATAAACGCTTCACAGAAACTGGAAGCATGAAAAAATAACCTGTTTTTTTAGGAGGATGATGAAAACATGGCTTACGAAAACCTTAAAGCCCAAATTGCTGAGTACAATAAACTTTGTGACGAAAAGTGTGTAAAAACTCCAGAACGTCAAAACTTGAAATACAACCGCGTGTATACACCAGTTGATATTGAAGGCTTTGATTATGAACGTGATTTGGGTATGCCTGGTGAATATCCATATACTCGTGGCGTACAACCTACAATGTACCGTGGTCGTTTCTGGACTATGCGTATGTATGCTGGTTTCGCGACAGCTGAAGAATCTAACAAACGTTACCGTTACCTTATCGAATCCGGTGCAACTGGTCTTTCCTGTGCATTCGACTTACCTACACAAATCGGCTATGACTCTGATGACGTTATGGCTGAAGGCGAAGTTGGTAAAGTAGGTGTAGCGATTGACTCCTTGGCAGATATGGAAATCTTGTTCAACGGCATCGACCTTGGCAAAGTATCCACTTCCATGACAATCAACGCTCCAGCATCCGTTTTGTTGGCAATGTATATCGCAGTAGCTGAAAAACAAGGCGTACCTTCCACAGAATTGAAAGGTACAATTCAAAATGATATTTTGAAAGAATACGCAGCTCGTGGTACTTACATTTTCCCTCCAAAACCATCCATGCGTTTGATCACTAATATCTTTGAATATTGCTCTCAATACGTTCCAAAATGGAATACAATTTCCATTTCCGGTTACCATATCCGTGAAGCAGGTTCCACAGCAGCACAAGAAATCGCATTTACAATTGCTGATGGTATCGCATATGTAGAAGCAGCTTTGAAAGCTGGTCTTGATGTTGATACATTCGCTGGTCGTCTTTCCTTCTTCTGGAATGCTCATAACAATGTACTTGAAGAAGTTGCTAAATTCCGCGCATCCCGTCGTTTATGGGCAACTATCATGAAAGAACGTTTTGGTGCTAAAAAACCAAAATCCATGATGCTTCGTGTACATACTCAAACAGCTGGTTCCATGTTGACTGCACAACAAGTTGATAACAACATCGTTCGTGTTGCTCTTCAAACTGCAGCTGCTGTAATGGGCGGTACTCAATCCTTACATACAAACTCCCGTGACGAAGCATTGGCTCTTCCTACAGAAGCATCTGTACAAGTAGCTCTTCGTACACAACAAATCGTGGCTTACGAATCTGGTTTAGCAGACGTAGTTGACCCATTGGGCGGTTCCTACTATGTAGAAGCTATGACTAACGCTATCTATGACGAAGCTATGGCTTACATCAAGAAAATTGATGAAATGGGCGGCGCTGTAGTAGCGATCGAAAAAGGCTACATCCAAAAAGAAATCCAAGAATCCGCTTACAAATGGCAAATGGAAGTTGAATCTGGCTTGCGCACAATCGTTGGCGTAAACAAATTCCAAGTTGAAGAAGAAGCTCCAAAAGACTTGCTTCGCGTAGACGCTTCCGTAGGTGTAAACCAATCTAAGAAAACTCAAGCAGTTCGCGCTAACCGCGATCAAGCAGCAGTTGACAAAGCTTTAGCTGATTTGAAAGCTGGCGCAGCTGACGAAAACGTTAACTTGATGCCATTAATTCTTGCAGCAGTTAAAACATATGCTACTTTGGGTGAAATTTGTAATGTATTGCGCGAAGTATTCGGTGAATACCAAGCTCATTCCACATTATAATATCGGCTAATTTCGGAGGTAATTATCATGGCAGAAAAACGTATTAGAGTAATCGTAGCAAAACCAGGTCTTGATGGTCATGACCGTGGTGCAAAAGTTGTAGCACGCGCACTTCGCGATGCTGGTTTCGAAGTAATCTACACAGGTCTTCGTCAAACTCCAGAACAAATCGTAGAAGCAGCACTTTCTGAAGACGTTAATGTAGTTGCATTATCCCTTCTTTCCGGCGCTCACAACACATTGTTCCCTAAAATTGTTGAACTTTTGAAAGAAAAAGGCATGGGCGATGTATTAGTAATCGGCGGTGGCGTTATTCCTGATGCTGATATTCCTGGCTTGAAAAAAGCTGGCGTAGCAGCTGTATTCACACCTGGTACTCCAACTGGTGATATCGTAGACTTCATCAAGGAAAACGTAAAATAATTAACTGGGCAAGAGAGGGGCTCAACTGGAATGGTTGGCTCCCCTCTATTCCCATATTCTAAGATAGGTGGTGAGGCGAATGGATTTAGTTAAAGGCCTCTTTGAAGGCTCAAGACTAGCCTTAGCACGGTCCATCACTGCTGTAGAAAACGAGTATGAAAATGCCATCGATATTATGAAGGCAATTTACCCTAAAACGGGTAATGCACGTATTCTCGGTATAACTGGTGCCCCTGGTGCTGGTAAAAGTACTTTGACAGATAAGGTTGTTAAACATTATCTAGATCAAGGTAAAAAAATCGGCATCGTTGCCATCGACCCAACTAGCCCATTCTCTGGTGGTGCTATCTTGGGGGACCGTATTAGAATGAATGATTTAACATTAAATGAAAATGTATTCATTCGAAGCATGGGGACACGTGGTAGTCTTGGTGGTTTATCCAAAAAGACTGCAGACGTTGTAAAATTAATGGATGCCTTTGGCATGGACTTGATTATCATTGAAACAGTAGGTGTAGGTCAATCCGAAGTAGATATCGTAAAAAATGCAGATACTACATTGGTTGTTCTTGTTCCTGGTCTCGGTGATGATATCCAAGCTATTAAAGCGGGTATTCTTGAAATCGGCGATGTATTTGCTATCAATAAAGCTGACCGAGATGGTTGCGATCGTTTGAATGTTGAAATTGAAATGATGCTTGACCTAGATTCTCGTGAAGTAAAATGGCGCCCACCAATTAAGCGCACAATTGCTAGTAAAGACCAAGGCGTAGATGAACTTATCGAAGCCTTAGATGAACATTTTGAGTATCTTGAAGATTCCGGTGAATTGGAATCTCGTCGGGCAGAACGTACTCGCGATGAAATCATCGCAATGATTAATGAACAAATTGGTCGTTATGTAGCTGATAAAATCATTACAAGCGACGAATTTAATAGCCAAGTGGCAGCTGTTAATGAACGCGAAAGCGATCCATATACAGTTGTTAACGGCGTAATGACAAACGTGCTAAAGTAGACGGCGACTACATAGCATTAGAGATTTAGCCTTATAAAGGAGATAATCGAAATGGCTTTTAAAGTATTACAAGTGGATCACATCGGTATTGGTGTTAATGATTTAGCAGCAACTAAAGAATTTTACAAAAATGCTTTGGGAATTCAACATCTTCCTGAAGATGAAGTAGTAGAAGAACAAAAAGTAAAAGTATCCTTCTTCCCATGCGGCGATGCTGAATTAGAATTCTTGGAAACTACTACTCCAGACGGCCCTATCGGTAAATTCATCGAAAAAAATGGCGGTCGTGATGGTATCCAACACGTTGCTTTGCGTGTAGATAATATTGAAAATGCTATTGCTGATCTTATGGCGAAAGGTATTCGTATGATTGACGAAAAACCTCGTTATGGTGCTGGCGGTTCCTCTATTGCATTCGTTCATCCTAAAGCTACAGGTGGCGTATTACTTGAACTTTGCCAACGAATGAAATAAAATATTATTGTAACAAGTTTTTATGGAGGTGCTGACATGCAAACAGTGCAAGAAAAAATTGAGTTGTTGCACGAAAAACTAGCAAAAGTTAAAGCTGGTGGCGGTGAAAAACGCGTTGAGAAACAACATTCTCAAGGTAAAATGACTGCTCGTGAACGTTTGGCTAAATTATTCGATGACAACTCTTTTGTTGAACTTGATCAATTCGTTAAACATCGTTGTGTTAACTTCGGTCAAGACAAAAAAGAATTACCAGGCGAAGGTGTAGTAACTGGTTATGGTACTATCGATGGTCGTTTGGTATATGCATTCGCACAAGACTTCACTGTAGAAGGTGGTTCTCTTGGTGAAATGCACGCTGCTAAAATCGTTAAAGTACAACGTTTAGCAATGAAAATGGGTGCTCCTATCGTTGGTATCAATGATTCCGGCGGGGCTCGTATTCAAGAAGCTGTAGATGCTCTTGCTGGTTACGGTAAAATTTTCTTTGAAAATACAAATGCATCTGGCGTTATTCCACAAATTTCCGTAATCATGGGACCATGTGCAGGCGGTGCTGTATATTCTCCAGCATTGACTGACTTCATCTACATGGTTAAAAACACATCTCAAATGTTCATCACTGGTCCTGCAGTTATTAAATCTGTAACTGGTGAAGAAGTAACAGCTGAAGATCTTGGTGGCGCAATGGCTCACAACTCTGTGTCTGGTGTTGCTCACTTTGCAGCTGAAAATGAAGATGATTGCATCGCTCAAATCCGCTACTTGTTAGGTTTCTTACCTTCTAACAACATGGAAGATGCTCCATTGGTAGATACAGGTGATGACCCAACTCGTGAAGATGAAGGCTTAAACAGCTTGTTACCTGATAACAGCAACATGCCTTACGACATGAAAGATGTTATCGCAGCTACTGTAGATAATGGCGAATACTATGAAGTACAACCATTCTATGCTACAAACATCATTACATGCTTCGCACGTTTTGATGGACAATCTGTTGGTATCATTGCTAACCAACCTAAAGTAATGGCTGGTTGCTTGGACATCAACGCATCTGACAAATCTTCCCGTTTTATCCGTTTCTGTGATGCTTTCAATATTCCAATCGTTAACTTCGTTGACGTTCCTGGTTTCTTGCCTGGCACAAATCAAGAATGGGGCGGTATCATTCGTCATGGTGCTAAAATGTTGTATGCTTACTCTGAAGCAACAGTACCAAAAATTACTGTTATCACTCGTAAAGCATACGGTGGTTCTTACCTCGCTATGTGTTCCCAAGATTTGGGCGCTGATCAAGTATACGCTTGGCCTACATCCGAAATCGCTGTAATGGGTCCTGCTGGTGCAGCTAACATCATCTTCAAAAAAGATGAAGATAAAGACGCTAAAACAGCTAAGTACGTAGAAGAATTCGCAACTCCTTACAAAGCTGCAGAACGTGGCTTCGTAGATGTTGTAATCGAACCAAAACAAACTCGTCCAGCTGTTATCAACGCGTTGGCTATGCTTGCAAGTAAACGTGAAAACCGTGCTCCAAAGAAACATGGTAATATTCCATTATAATTCGATTCGGTAATCATATCATCGAATTTGGGAGATACCTTTCTTTATTTATTTTTTAGAAAGGGGAATGATTATGGAAGGACAAGCAGTTACTACCAATCCCTGGTTAATCATGGCCATTAATATGACAGTTGTATTTGTTGTGTTGATTCTTTTAGGCATTTTGATGACAATCGTTCATTTAATTGACCCTACGAAAAAGAAAAAAGAAGCACCGGTAAGTGCTCCTGTTGCAGCTCCTGCAGCTACTCCAGTGGCTACACCAAGTGCATCTGCTCAAAATGAGGATGAAGTAGTAGCAGCTATCGTGGGTGCCATTGTGGCGATGGGGTACTCATCTGAACAAATTGCATCTATTCGACCTACAGCAACTAGTGCTAAATGGCGCTTGGAAGGTCGTTTAAGCGGTAGAAATTAATATTTTTTTAGGAGGCATTTGTCATGAGCAATGCTACAAAAGCTAACGGTAAGGAACCATCTCAAGATGTTGTTGCAGTTATCGTTGGCGCATTAGCGGCAATGGGTTATTCCGCTGATCAAATCGCGCATATCCGTCCAATCGTAAGCTACAATTGGAAAATGGAAGGTCGCTTACGCGGTAATCGATAAGATTAACGTTTTTAGGTAATCGATAGGATTATCAGAACTATATGTGTAAATGAAATTTAAGTATTGTGTAGATATACACATTTTGGAGGAATTTAAGATGAAAAAATTCAACGTTACAGTAAATGGCACAGCATATGATGTAGAAGTTAATGAAGTAAAAGCTGCAGCTCCTGCAGCAGCTCCTAAAGCAGCTCCAGCAGCAGCTCCTAAAGCAGCTCCTGCACCAGCACCAGCTCCAGCTGCAGCAGCAGCTCCAGTTCCAGCAGGTGCTGAAACTGTAAAAGCTCCAATGCCTGGTAAAATCCTATCTGTAGCAGTATCCGCTGGTCAAGCAGTTAAAAAAGGCGAAACTTTGTTGATTCTTGAAGCTATGAAAATGCAAAACGAAATCGCAGCTCCTCATGATGCTGTAGTTGCAGAAGTTCGCGTAGCTGCTAACCAAACTGTATCCACTGGCGATGATATGGTTGTTCTTGGCTAATACCAAGTGTTGTCTTATGGCGCGGCTGCGCCGCGTCATATAACAATTTAATATTTGTGAAAGGGGAACGCATATGGAGGCTTTTGCTGTTGCGATTCAATCTGTTATAAATGATAGCGGGTTCCTCGCATTTACAACATACAATGCTATTATGATTCTTGTAGGTTTGATCCTATTGTATTTAGCATTTGCTAGAGAGTTTGAACCATTATTGTTGGGTCCGATTGCGTTTGGTTGTGTACTTGCTAATATCCCTCGTAACGGCTTCGAAGAAGGCGTTATGGCGCTTATTAGTGCTGGTATCTCTCAAGAAATCTTCCCACCTCTAATTTTCCTTGGTGTAGGTGCAATGACTGACTTTGGTCCGCTTATTGCTAACCCTAAAACATTGTTGTTAGGTGCTGCTGCACAAATCGGCGTATTCGTTGCGTTAGGTGGCGCTATGATGCTCGGCTTTACAGCTCAAGAAGCTGCAGCTATCGGCATCATCGGTGGTGCAGACGGTCCTACATCTATCTACTTAGCTACTAAACTAGCTCCTCATTTATTAGGTGCTATCGCGGTTGCCGCATATTCTTATATGTCCTTGGTACCGTTGATTCAACCACCTGTAATGAAATTATTCACTACGCAAAAAGAACGTGAAATTGTAATGGAACAATTGCGTGAAGTTACACGTTTTGAAAAAATCGTATTCCCAATCGTTGCAACAATCTTCATTTCTTTATTGCTTCCTTCCATTACATCCCTTTTAGGTATGTTGATGTTAGGTAACTTGTTCCGTGAATCTGGTGTAACTGAACGTTTGTCCGATACATCTCAAAATGCGTTGATCAATACTGTTACTATCTTCTTAGCAACTGGTACTGGTTTAACAATGAGTGCGGAACACTTCTTAAGTTTGCAAACTCTCCTTATTATCTGCTTAGGTTTGATTGCATTCATCGGTGGTACAGCTGGTGGCGTATTATTTGGTAAATTAATGAGCTTAGTCGATGGTGGTAAAACAAATCCACTTATTGGTTCTGCTGGTGTATCCGCAGTTCCTATGGCAGCTCGTGTATCCCAAGTAGTAGGTGCTAAAGCTAACCCAGCAAACTTCTTGCTCATGCATGCCATGGGTCCTAACGTAGCTGGTGTAATCGGTACAGCAGTAGCAGCAGGTACAATGCTTGCTATGTTGTCCAGCCACTAATAGTTTAATAATTATTCACCAAGGTGTGCCATTTTAGGTACACCTATTGGTGAATAAAAAATCCCCTGTATCGTATGTAAACATGCATAAAAGGGGTATATTAGCAATAAATGCTTTGTCAGATCGGTCATTATGTGATGAGCAAGAATTTCACTAAATAACCTTCTAGTGCTTTCAAAATAGTAGAGGTGGTCATCTTGTTATCAATTGAATTAAAAATACTGATTTGTTTCGTATGGGCATTTATTGTTTTTTTAGTTACTGCACTGATTATTGGTGTTGAACGCAAATCACAATGGTTCCAAAGAAGAACTAAATATTCTTGGTTTAATCGCCGAGGATTTCTAGGAGAAGCATTACTTTTTGGTTATCCCAAAACTATAGAGGGATATGGGGTTACATTTTTAATGGCTTGTGCTATTAGTATCGTAGGCTATGTTTTATACCTCATATAACTACAATCAGTGCATTTCTCTGAAGGGAGATGATGATGTATGGGTGCTGCAGAACAAACCTTAATCGTCCTTGCAGTCATGGCTGTTTTATTCGTTACGGAAATTATTCCTTTAGCTATCACTTCTTTAGGCGGTGCAATTGCCCTTGGCCTTATGGGGATTATTACTCCTAAGGTTGTATTCTCTGGTTTATCTGATAGTACAGTTGTGTTGTTCGCCGGCATGTTCGTTGTTGGTGCTGCGTTATTCTACACAGGTTTAGCTCAAAAGATTGGTGAAACCGTAGTTTCCCATGCAGGCACTAGTGAAAATGGTTTGATGCTTGCCATCATGGTTGTTACTGCAACTATGTCTGCATTTTTATCTAACACTGGTACAACAGCTGCATTACTTCCAGTAGTTGTAGGTATCTGTGCTGTTGCGAAGATTCCTGCTTCTCGTCAATTGATGCCTTTAGCATTTGCTGCTGGTATTGGTGGTATCATTACAATGGTTGGTACACCACCAAACATCATTGTAAGTGGTACATTGACTAAATTTGGTGAACAACCATTTGGGTTCTTCGAATTTGCTTGGATCGGTATTCCTTTGACTATCGCTACTATTATTTTCATGATGTTAATTGGTAAGCATTTGCTTCCTAAACATGAAATTCAAGATGCTGGCGACGTTGAACAAGAAGTAGCTGCTGAAGATATTTCTAACGATCCTAAGAAACAATTATATTCTGGTCTTATTCTTTTAGGCGTAATCATCGCTATGATTTTAGGTGACTTCCTAAAAGGCTATGGTATTAACTTACCATTGAGCATGGTTGCCGTTATTGGCGCAATGCTTTGCGTATTGACTGGTTGCTTGAACGAAAAACAAGCTTATACATCCATTGACTGGGTTACAATCTTCTTATTTGCAGGTATGATGCCAGTTGCTACTGCACTAGATCAATCTGGTGCAGGTAAAATGATTGCTAATGCAGTTATCGGTATTATGGGTTCTGACCCTAGCCCTTACTTTGCAACAGCAGTATTGTTTATTTTGTCTTGTGTTATGACTCAATTTATGTCTAACACAGCATCTTGTGCATTGTTGGCTCCTATCGGTATCTCCATTGCTCAAGGTATGCATGCTGACCCTCATGCCGTATTGATGGCTATCGGCGTTGCTGCATCTTGTGCATTCGGTACACCTGTAGGTACACCTCCAAATACATTAGTACTTGGCCCTGGTCAATACAAATTTACTGATTATGTAAAAGCCGGCGTTCCATTGATTTTAGTTTGCTTCGTAGTAAGCTTAATTATCATTCCAATGGTATGGCCATTCTTCCCTGGTAAATAATAGGGAATAGGTTACTCTACTATACAAGCACACACGAGGTCGAATCGTAAGATTCGGCCTCGTTTTTTAGGTTCTATAATAAATGTTGGGGTGACACCACTACGGTGTCACTTCCAACATTATTTTTTTGCAAAAAATAAGCATACAAGGCTCACATACTTTACAATAAAAGTGACTAATTCCCAAAGAAAGGATGTGAGCTTATATGCCTACTAC
>NZ_PPCZ01000006.1:0-79541 GCF_002959815.1 Veillonella sp. T34266-5 | reverse complement strand
CTATCTACAAACGGTTATCTGATTATTACCAAATAGATCGTTCAATCCCTCAATGGGGCGATGCTCCTGTTTGGAATGAGCTACATATGTCTACAGATTTTCCAACTTATTGGGATTAGTCACACACACTTTTTGTCCTATAACCCTATATATTTGAAAGTCCTCTTTTATATGTTTGGTATAAATCAGGTAGATTTGTATCATATAGATTTCGTATTATTTTTATAGGAAATTCATTGAAAAACCATTGACACTATATGTGTAAATTGATATTATTATAAGGCAGTCAGAACTGACCTGGTTTAGTTCTTGACTAACAGAAGGTAATTATGATATAGTAATTATCGGTTCTGTATGCGGGAATAGCTCAGCGGTAGAGCACCGCCTTGCCAAGGCGGGGGTCGCGAGTTCGAATCTCGTTTCCCGCTCCATACATTCCTCGATAGCTCAGTTGGTAGAGCAATCGGCTGTTAACCGATCGGTCGTAGGTTCGAGTCCTACTCGGGGAGCCATTCATGACTCACTAGCTCAGTTGGCAGAGCACCTGACTTTTAATCAGGGTGTCCCGCGTTCGAGTCGCGGGTGAGTCACCAACTTTGGCCCGTTGGTCAAGCGGTTAAGACACCGCCCTTTCACGGCGGTATCCCGGGTTCGATTCCCGGACGGGTCACCAATATGGACGATTAGCTCAGCTGGGAGAGCGCCTGCCTTACAAGCAGGATGTCGGCAGTTCGATCCTGTCATCGTCCACCACATGCGGGAATAGCTCAGCGGTAGAGCACCGCCTTGCCAAGGCGGGGGTCGCGAGTTCGAATCTCGTTTCCCGCTCCACTAATGTTCCTCGATAGCTCAGTCGGTAGAGCAATCGGCTGTTAACCGATCGGTCGTAGGTTCGAGTCCTACTCGGGGAGCCAATTTTATATCATGGCCCGTTGGTCAAGCGGTTAAGACACCGCCCTTTCACGGCGGTATCCCGGGTTCGATTCCCGGACGGGTCACCACATGGACGATTAGCTCAGCTGGGAGAGCGCCTGCCTTACAAGCAGGATGTCGGCAGTTCGATCCTGTCATCGTCCACCAAGCTAAAACAGTTATCTTCGGATAACTGTTTTTTATTATTGTCTTTAGACTGGTTCGCGACGTAGTCGCGAATCATAAAACCAACCGCTATGCGAGTGCGGCAACGAAAGTTATACAAAAAAATCACCTTGCTTAAGTATAATGTAGGTGTTCAAGCCGCATTATATGCAAAAGAAAGGTGATTGACTTATTTATATTTGACGATGAATAAAACCACCGCTATAATATAAGAAGATAGTCAGACGAGTGGATACGTCAGGCTCATCTCTGAATTACATATACATGTAGAAATGGCCTTTCAGTTATCGAATTATCAAAGATAACGAAGGGCTATTTGTCTTTTCCTAGACAAATAAGCGCTATTTATAGGAATATACAGATATATAGCCAGTACCTCATTATAGAGATACTGGCTATTTTTATTCATATATACTTTTTAAACAACATTTTAAATGGAACACAAAATCATGCTACTGATCTTATATCCAATGGACTATAATGAGTAAATGAGTAAGCAGCTGTGAGGATATAGAATGCGATTAGTTAGCGCGGTGCATACATAATAATATATACGCCCACAAGGCAAACTAGACCGCCGATGATATCATACATGTCGGGGCGTAATCCATCGATAAGCCAGCCCCATAGAATGGAGAGTGCGATAAATACGCCACCGTATGCGGCATAGACCTTGCCGAAGCTGGCCTCTGGTTGAAATGTAGGGATGATGCCATATAAAAATAGAATGATTGCGCCAGCCAGTAAATATACCGGGCTTTTATCATCGCGCATATAAAGCCATACTAAATAACCGCCACCGATTTCGGCTAAGCCTGCTAAGATGAAAAAGAAAATAGATAAGAGCATTATAACCTCGCAGGAGATTCCTGATGGACATAGTCCATAAATGTATGCATCGTTTCAGTTTTAGAATTATTTTTCTTGTATGCGAAACATACTTGTAACTTAAATGGTTTTTCTAATGGTAAATAGCCAGTAGTGATGTTGAGGGCGTCGAGGATTTGACGTGCTACGATGCAACCAGATTCATTCTTACCACAATAATCGATCATTGTGTACGGATTAGATAAGCGGCTACCACGGATGTGTAGATTTTGCTGACCATTACCTACATATGCTTTTAATGTACGGTACATAAAATATTTAGGTGGATACATTAAAAGTGGGAATTGTTGAATTGATTTTAAAGTAGCTTCCTTAACCTGATCAATCAATTTTGGCGCATAATACACAAATTCATCTTCTCGTAGCGCTTTTGATTCATATAAGGACATGTCCTTATTATTGGGTAAATAGAGAAGGGCAATGTCGATACGATTTTCTCGTAAATCGAGCAATAGCTCTTCTTCTTCCATATCGTAAATAGATACAGAAAATTCAGGATGGTTTTCAAAGAAATGCGATACATATCCATTGAGGCGAATGTCGCCGAGACTACGAAGAACGCCGATGTTTAGGATAGGGCGTTCAACCTTGCTAGCTAAACGGATGGATTGTATGGCTCTCTCCAATGTGTCCAATACGAGTTCTGCTTCAGGCAGGAATAGTTCACCTTCTGGAGTCAAACGACTGCCGCGGGTGGAGCGAGAAATTAATTTAACGCCTACAAGACGTTCTAATTTTTTCATTTGCGCACTGAAAGCAGATTGGGTGATATTCATCGTTTGTGCTGCTAGTGTAAAGCTACCTGTTTTATTATATGTAATAAAACTTTGTAGCTCTTGCATGGTTGGTAATTCTTTCATTTCGGTACTCCGATTATAATAAAAACCTCACATTACTACTTATTACCTATATTAATTGTATTGTAGCATACTATAAGTATTTTTTCATCTAAATCTATAAAAGGCGATGAATTAATTAGAATAGATATAGAGCGGTTCTTTTATAAGAAATTTCGTTTCTAATGCTATGATAGGTGAGTAAAAATAATGATAAATAGTATGGCGAAAGAATCTGCTTTGCACATGCGATTTATAGGTAGAACTAATTGACACAGGGGCATAAGAAGTGATATTATTACTAAGTACCTTTATGTCGTGGTACAAGTATATATTAATTTATGAGGTGATAATCACATGGCAACGAGAAGAGAGGCTCGATTCAAACTTTGTCGTCGCTTTGGTGTGAACGTATTCGGTCACGCAAAAGCCTTGAATCGCGTCAAAAAAGACCAACGTCAGAAAAAAATGTCTGAGTATGGCACACAATTATTAGAAAAACAAAAAGTTAAAGCTTACTACAACTTGCTAGAACGCCAGTTCGTACGCTATTATGATAAAGCGAAAAAAATGCAAGGTGTTACAGGTCAAAACATGTTGATCCTTTTGGAACAACGTCTTGATAACCTTGTATATCGCATCGGCTTCGGTAACTCCATTCGTCAAGCTCGTCAAATGGTAAACCATGGCCACATTTTGGTAAATGGTCGTCGTGTAGACATTCCATCCTACTCCTGCAAACCAGGTGACGTTATTGAACTTCGTGAAGCTTCCCGTGACAACGAAATGTTCAAAACTAATTTCCAAGAACTTCGTTCTTTCGAACTTCCTTACATTGAAAAAGACTTGGAAGGCTTCAAAGCTACTTTCACTCGTCTTCCTCAACGTGAAGAACTTCCTATCGAAGTTAACGAAACACTTATCGTCGAATTGTACTCCAAATAATTTGGCGCTTATGGGAAAACCACTCAGAATTGGGTGGTTTTTTCTTTATGACATGTTACTGTTAATGGGCTATAGCAGTGTAAAAAAACAATTGACATAGGACACCAAAATCTGTATACTGTTTTGAGTAAGCTTTAGTCGTGTTTCCATTAGCCCCGGAAGCAAAGGACAAGCTGATTTTGGTAGAATTATGACGTTATTAGGAGGATATGCAGCATGAAAACTACATTTATGGCCAATCCGAACACAATCGAACGGAAATGGTATGTTGTTGACGCTGAAGGTAAAACTTTAGGACGCCTTGCTGCCGAAGTTGCAAAAGTTCTTCGGGGCAAAAATAAACCAACTTTCACACCACACGTAGACACTGGTGACCATGTGATCGTTGTAAACGCAGAAAAAATTCGCGTAACTGGTAAAAAATTGGAACAAAAGGAATACTTCCGTCACTCTGGTTACCCAGGTGGTTCCCGTTTCACTAAATTGTCCATGATGCTTGAAAAACAACCTGAACGTGTTGTTGAAATGGCAGTTCGTGGTATGCTTCCAAAAAACAAATTGGGTGCACAACAATACCGTAAATTAAACGTATACGCTGGTCCTGAGCATCCACATGCAGCTCAAAAACCAGAAGTTTTAGAAATTTCCGTACGATAATCTAGAGGGAGGAACATATAATGGCAGTAGCACAATATTACGGCACTGGTCGTAGAAAATCTTCCGTTGCTAGAGTTCGTCTGGTACCGGGCACAGGTAAAATCACTGTTAACAAACGTGAACTTAATGATTATTTCGGTCGCCAAACTTTGGAATTGATCGTAAAACAACCTTTGAATTTGACTAACACAGTTGAACAATACGATGTAATCGCAACTGTAGCTGGTGGCGGTCCTTCCGGTCAAGCTGGTGCAATTCGTCACGGTATCTCCCGTGCGTTATTGGACGTAGATGGCGAACTTCGTCAATCTTTGAAAAAAGCTGGCTTCTTGACTCGTGACCCACGTATGAAAGAACGTAAAAAATACGGTCTTAAAAAAGCCCGCAAAGCAAGCCAATTCTCCAAACGTTAATATTTGGAATACAGGTCATTACACCTGCAGACAATGTCTGCAGGTGTTTTTGCGTTTTATATATAGGAAATCCTGTTTACATCCCCACTTAATTTTCCTATAATAAAGATATAATCGATTTTTTTCGAAAATAGATTTTCATATAGGAGAAATCATATGATTTATAATACAATTCAATACGTAGTGGATAACGGCATTGGTACGTTGACATTTAACCGCCCTAAAGTGGCGAATGGTTTTAACATTGAAATGTGCAAGGAAATTCTTGAGGTTTTAGATAAAGCACATAACGATGAAAGTGTTCGTGCATTGCTTATCAATGCTGAAGGTAAGGTATTCTCTGCTGGTGGCGACTTAACAGAAATGGAACGGGCTGTAAATGAAGGTGATACAGAGTCTTTATTTGAAATCGTTGAGTTAGTAGCTCAGATTTCTATGGCTATGAAACGCTTACCTAAACCTGTTATCATGAGCCTTCAAGGTGCTGCGGCTGGTGCAGCATTTAACATGGCGTTGGCTGCCGATTTTGTAGTAGCAGCTAACAATGTGCGTTTTATTCAAGCTTTCGTAAACGTAGGTCTTGCACCTGATGCAGGCGGTTTATTCTTATTGACTCGATCCATCGGTATGAATCGTGCTATGCACATTGTCATGACTGGTGAAGCGGTTTCCGCTGAAAAAGGTAAAGAACTTGGTTTTGTATATAAAGTTTGTGAACCAGAGGACTTAGAGACTGCTACAAGACGTCTAGTTGAAAAATTAGCAAAAGGCCCTGCAAAATCGTACCGCGTTATGAAGGAAATGATGTGGAGAAGCTTTTTAGCAGGCTGGGAAGAATATAAGAAATTCGAAGTAGAAAATCAATGTGAACTAGGCCTTTCTGAGGACTTTAAAGAAGGTGTTCTCGCCTTTACAGAACGTCGTCGTCCTAAATTTGGCCAAAAGTAATACTATTTTGTAATTACATGTGCTAAATCATATGTAAATTAGAACTGAATATTCATATAATTAGAACCGATGTGGCTCATATAGTGTGTTACATCGGTTTTTCCTTTTCAGACATTGACAAAACGTATATAATAGAACTATTAAGATAGTTTTAGGAGGTCCATATTTTATGGCTCAAGATACAATTAAATGTTATGACACTCCTAGTGATGTGGTCGCTGCATTAGCGGAGGATTTTATTGCTTTCACCAATGAAGAAATCAGCCGCACCGAAACATGCATTGTAGGTATCACTGGAGGCACAGTCATCAATGGTTTGTTAGAGACATTGAACTCCGCTGAGTACATTGAGCGTGTTAACTGGGAACGAATATTTTTTGTCTGGACTGATGAGCGATTTTTGCCTCAGTCTCATGAAGATAATTATTTCAACCGTGTAAAACCATATCTGCTTTGTAAGGCGAAGGGGGCGGCCCATTTCTTCCCTATTAATACCAATTCGAAAACTGTTATAGAGGCAGCTGACGAGTACGAGAAAGAAATAGGCAATGTTCTTAAAGCTTGTAAAAAATCTGGCCTGGATTTAGCAATCCTAGATCTTGGTGAGGATGGTCATACAGCAGGACTTTTTGCGGGTTCTCATGCACTGCGTGTAGCGGATCGCAATGTTGTGCCCGTTGAGGATGGCAAGGTGTGGGAACGCATTTCCATGACCTTTTCGTTTTTGGCGAAAACAGATGTCCTTTGGTTCACTGTGACTGGTGAAAGTAAACGGACTGCCCTTACAAAGGTTTTGTACCAACGTGAGGACTATGAAGATACATCATGGGATAAACGTATCGGTCGTGTGCTGCCGGGGGCGGTGCTTTCACAAGAACCTATGACGTGGTATGTGGACAAAGATGCGTATAATGATGTACACTGATGGATGTAGTATTAAGTAAATATAAAGGAGATACAAATGGGGTCTATAGGAACACCTGAATTAATAGTTATTTTAGTGATTGCTCTAGTTATCTTCGGACCTGGTAAATTACCTGAAGTGGGTAAAGCGATTGGTAAGGGTATCAACGAATTTAAAGATGCTCTTTCTGGCCCAAAGAAAGCTGTCGATGAGACAAAGGAAGCCGTTAAATCTGCTACCACTATCGATGTGACAGCTGGGGCTAAAAATGATGAAAAACATAAGGAAGCTAACGATTAGGAGGTATTACTATGTGCAAAGATTGCGGTTGTGGTGAAGATAATGGCGTTGTAACAAAGGTATTCACTGTACCTGGTATGATGTGCAATAATTGTAAGGAAACAGTAGAAGGTGCTACATTAGGCCTAGATGGCGTACTTAGCTCCGAAGTTGATTTGCCAAATAAAACGGCTACTGTATCTTTTGATCCAGCAAAGGTATCTGTTGAAACGATTACAACAGCTATTGAACGAACTGGATTTGATGTAGAGTCCGTGGTTGATGGTGTTCGTGAACATAGCCATGGTTTACTAGGTACGATTAAACGTCTCTTTAAATAATCGAATTCATAGAGCTGTATTGAAACATCGTTTCGATACAGCCCTTTTTGTATTGTGAGGTGATGAGATGATACGCAAGTTTGATTCGGAAAATTTTAAATGGGATGGCGTCGATACCTTGGTGTATAAACAAGATGGTAGTCCTTTTAAGGATGTAACACGACAAGTGTTATATGATGGGGCTTATGATATTCCCTGCCAATTCCGTTATTTTGAATGTTTGCCCGGGGGCTACTCTACGTTAGAGTATCATGAGCATACACATATGGTTATGATTGGCCGCGGTAAGGGGCAACTTTTACTAGGTGATGAAATTTATGATGTAGCACAAGGGGACTTTATTGAAATCCCAGGCAATACAATTCATCAATTTAGAGCTAATAAGGGCGACTATATAGGATTTTTCTGCCTTGTTAATAAAGACCGAGATAAGGTTAAATTATTGACTGATGAACAAATGGAGACATTGCGTCAAAAACCTAAGATTAAGGAATTTTTGGAGGGACTATGAGTACATGGACACGAGCGGCCTTAACCGTTTTGATTGGCCTGATTATTTGGTTTTTGCCTCATACAGAGGCGATTAAGCCTGAAGGTTGGCATTTGTTGGCTATCTTTACAGCTACGATTGTTGGTTTTATTTTACGCCCTTGGCCGACGGGCATTATGGCACTCTTTGGCATTGTTGCTGCTGTGGCAACGAGCTCTATTACGATGGTGCAAGCTTTAGGTGGCTATGCAGAGGCTAATGTGTGGCTTATCGTAGCAGCCGTATTCTTTTCTAGAGGCATTATTAATTCTGGCCTTGGTAAGCGTATCGCGTATACTTTGATTCGCGCCTTTGGTACTAGTTCCTTAAAGTTAGCTTATGCATTGGCTTGTACGGATTTGATTATTTCTCCTGCCACGCCATCTAATACGGCTCGTGGGGGCGGTATTATTTTCCCAATTGTACAAAATATTTCCCTTGCCTTTGACTCTGAGCCTCATGGCAATACAGCACGTCGCATAGGGGCGTACTTGATGACGACGGCTCACACCATCAATACAATTACAGTAACAATCTTTTTAACTGCTTGTAGCGGTAACCTATTGATCACATCCTTAGGTGCAAAATTATTTGGTTATGATATTTCTTGGTGGGAATGGTTCCAAGCGGGTGTCATCCCTGGTGTTATTTGTATGATTTTGATGCCATGGTTTATCTATAAAATCTATCCGCCAGAAATCAAAGAAACACCAGAAGCGGCTGAGATGGCACAAAAGGAATTAAATGCACTTGGGCCAATTACGAAATCTGAAATTTCTGTGGCTATTATCTTTATCCTGTGCATTTTGCTTTGGGCTACGGCGATTTGGACAAAGTTACATCCTACAGTAGTTGCTATGATGGGTGTTCTTGCTTGTGTTGTAACTGGATCCCTCACATGGGAAGACATATTAGGTGAACGCACCGGTTGGGATATCCTCATTTGGATGGGGACCCTCGTTGGTATGGCTGGCCTTCTTGGTAAACTTGGTGTAGTGGCTGTTTTTGCTAATTTTGTAAGTCAACATCTCGTAGGTATCGATTGGTTCTGGGCATCCTTTATCATCTCTGCAACCTTCGTATACTCTCAATATTTCTTTGCTAGTGGTACGGCGCGTATTACCGCATTATTCTCTGCCTTTGCAGCCATTTTGGTTGCCATGGGTGCGCCGATTCCATTTACCATCTTGCTCTTTGGTTTGATGAATAGCCCTGGCTGTACATTAACGCATTATAGCTCTGGTGTAACACCAATCTTCTTTGGTGCAGGCTATGTACCTCAAGGCACATGGTGGCGCGTAGGTCTTGCTATTTCTGTAGTAAGTTTTATGATTCACTTCTGGGCTGGTACATTTGGTATGTGGCTATTCGGTATTTTATAATATATAAATTCCTCGCTATGGCGGGGGATTTTTGTATATTAAATATTAGTGCATAAACATATATGGGTATAGCTATTGGGCATGGTGAACTTCATAAAAAAAATATAATAAATCTATAGAATATTTATTGCATGACACTATAGAACGTGTTATTATAGTTTTATCGTTACAGATTATTTTAGGAGGAAACATGTTCGGTTTAGTCATTAGCTTGTTGATTATCGCGCTGGTCGTGATTATTAAAAACATTCGAATTATGAACAACAACTTAACACGTTTTTGTCTTGAAAGTTCCGCGAATGGTTTAATATACAATCAATAAGATTTGACTATAGTGATTCTTATTTGTATGTATTCCATGGGGTACATAGGTTTTTATGTATGTAGGAATTCTGTAAACAAAAGGAATATCATTTGTAAACTTTTAAGACGGTTCTTTGGAATCGTCTTTTTTTTGTTCATTGTGAAAGCTGTCCAAGTGGATACTTTCAAAAGAAGTGAGGAGAATATCATGAGTTGTAGAAGTGACAATTTAAAAACAGGCGTAGCACGTGCACCACACAGATCTTTATTAAAAGCACTCGGTTTCGTAGACGAAGAATTAGGTAGACCGGTCATTGGTATTGCCAATTCCTTCAATGAAATCATTCCTGGTCATGTGGGCTTGAAAAATATTGTACAAGCCGTAAAAGACGGCATTCGCAACGCAGGTGGTGTGCCAATCGAGTTCAATACAATCGGTATTTGTGACGGTTTGGCGATGAACCACATCGGTATGAAATACTCCTTGGTAACTCGTAATATCATCGCTGATTCCATCGAAGCAACAGCTATGGCAACACCTTTTGATGCAATGGTATTTATTCCAAACTGCGATAAAGTAGTCCCTGGTATGTTGATTGCTGCAGCTCGTCTAAACATTCCATCCGTATTCGTATCCGGTGGTGCTATGCTTGCAGGCGTACACAATGGCAAAAAAATCGGTTTGTCCGACGTATTCGAAGCAGTAGGTAAACATCAAACTGGTGAAATGGGTGATGCTGAGTTAGCTGAAATCGAAAATACCGCATGTCCTACATGTGGTTCTTGCTCTGGTATGTACACCGCTAATACAATGAACTGCTTAACAGAAGCTCTTGGTATGGGCCTTCCTGGTAATGGTACAATTCCAGCAGTATACTCTGAACGTTTACGTCTTGCTAAATTAGCAGGTATGCAAGCAGTAGAGGTATTGAAAGCAAACCTTCGTCCTAAAGACATTATGACACGCGAAGCCTTTGAAAATGCAGTAGCTCTAGATATGGCTTTGGGTGGTTCCTCTAATACAGCACTTCATTTGCCAGCTATCGCTCACGAAGCAGGTGTACCATTGTCCTTGGACGACTTCGATCGCATTGCACAAAACACACCTCAATTATCCAAACTTTCTCCATCTGGTAAATACTTCATCGAAGATTTGTATGCTGCAGGTGGCGTATCTGCTGTGTTGAAACGTTTAGCAGAAAATGGTCGTTTGCATACAGATTGCAAAACTGTAGCTCTTAAAACACAAGGTGAAATTGCAACAGCAGCTCATGTTGTGGATGAAGATGTTATCCATCCATGGAATAATCCTGTTCATGAAACAGGTGGTATTGCTGTTCTTAAAGGTAACCTTGCTGTAGACGGTTCCGTTGTAAAAGCAGGTGCCGTAGATGATGATATGCTCGTTCACTCTGGCCCAGCAAAGGTATTCAACAGCGAAGAAGAAGCTGTTGAAGCTATTACAGGCGGTAAAATTGTAAAAGGCGATGTGGTAGTTATCCGTTACGAAGGCCCTAAAGGTGGCCCTGGCATGCGCGAAATGTTGACACCAACATCCATGATCGCAGGTATGGGTCTTGATAAAGATGTAGCATTGTTGACTGACGGTCGTTTCTCTGGTGCTACGCGTGGTGCATCCATTGGTCACGTATCTCCAGAAGCAGCAGCAGGTGGTACAATCGCCGTTGTTGAAGATGGTGATATCATCAACATCGATATTCCAAACGGCAAATTGGAATTAGCTGTATCTGACGATGAAATCGCTCGCCGTAAAGCAGCATTGAAACCATTCAAATCTAATGTAACTGGATACCTTAAAAAATATGCTCTCCATGTATCTTCTGCAGCACAAGGTGCTATCGAAATTTTAGAAGACTAATAGGAGAAGTATTGTTATTACTACAAGAGTAGGTGTCTTATGCATAAGTTATATGATTTTATGGAAGCCCGTGAACGGTTAAGCACGATTACGGTAAAAACTAAACTGCTTCATAGCGATGTGTTCTCTGAAGAGTGTGGCAATGATGTGTACATTAAGCCAGAAAACTTGCAAATAACAGGTTCCTTTAAGGTGCGTGGAGCATACAATAAAATTGCTAAATTGACGGAAGAAGAAAAGGCGCGCGGTGTTATTGCCGCGTCCGCCGGTAACCATGCGCAAGGTGTAGCGCTTGCTGCAAAACGTCTAGGCATTAAGGCGACAATCGTCATGCCAAAACATACACCTCTCATCAAGGTGAATGCTACAAAACAATATGGTGCCGAAGTCGTTCTACATGGTGAGATTTATGATGAAGCTTACCAAAAAGCGATGGAATTACAACAAGAGCACGGATATGTGTTCGTCCATCCTTTTGATGACGAAGATGTCATTGAAGGCCAAGGTACTATTGCCCTTGAAGTTCTTGAGGAATTGCCTGATGCGGATGTATTACTTGTTCCAGTAGGTGGTGGCGGTATCGTATCCGGCATCGCAGCAGCCGCTAAGTTAAAAAATCCTAGCATCAAAGTAATCGGTGTAGAACCAGAAGGTGCTGCTAGTGCATTAGCGGCCCTTAAAGCTGGTAAACCAGTACCATTAGATGAAGTGGCTACTATTGCAGATGGCACAGCAGTACGTTTGATCGGCGATACTACACTAGACTATATCAAACAATATGTGGATGAAATTGTTACTGTCTCTGACTACGAGTTGATGGAAGCCTTTTTGTTGCTCGTTGAAAAACATAAATTAGTAGCAGAAAACTCTGGTATTTTGCCTCTTGCGGGTCTAAAAAAATTAGACTGCAAAGGTAAAAAGGCAGTAGCCATCGTCAGCGGTGGTAATATCGATGTATTAACCATTTCTTCTATGATTAATAAAGGTCTCGTATTGCGTGGCCGTATCTTTACATTCTCTGTAAACCTTCCAGATAAACCAGGCCAATTGGTTGCTGTATCTCAAATGCTTGCAGATGCGGATGCAAACGTTATTAAACTTGATCATAATCAGTTTAAAAATCTTGACCGCTTCCACGAAGTGGAATTACAAGTTACTGTAGAAACCAATGGTGAAGAACATATTCAAAGCATTATTGATACTTTTAAAAAGAATGGTTATACCATTAAACGTTTAAATTCCAGCGAGATTTTATCTGAATAGCTGGTCGAAAGGGTTCCTATGAGCGCAGAAACAATCAATGGGGCACGCATTGTCCTTGAAACATTGCATCGCCTTGGTGTAAGCGACATGTTCGGTTATCCAGGTGGCGCGGTAATTCCAATTTATGATGAAATTTATAGCTTCCCTGAAATTAAACATTATTTTGTGCGTCATGAACAAGGTGCAGCTCATGCGGCTGATGGATATGCTCGCGTATCCGGTAAAGTTGGTGTATGCCTTGCCACATCTGGCCCTGGTGCTACGAATCTTGTAACAGGTATTATGACTGCTTATATGGACTCTGTGCCTATGGTAGCCATTACGGGTCAAGTAGGACGTGCACTAATTGGTAAGGACTCATTCCAAGAGGCGGATATACAAGGTATTACGATGCCTATTACAAAGCATAACTATCTTGTTCAAGATATTCACGACTTACCACGAATCATTAAAGAAGCGTATTTCATTGCTGGTACAGGTCGTCCTGGACCTGTATTGATTGATATTCCTAAGGATATCCAAACTGAAAAAATATCCATGGCGGAATACAATAAATTGTTTGATGTACCAATTCATCTTGAAGGGTATGATCCTACGTATAAAGGCCACCAAGGTCAAATTAAAAAAGCGGCCACGCTTATTAAGAATGCGAAACGTCCTTTAATTATTGCTGGTGCAGGCGTCTTAAAATCTGGTGCCATGGCAGAACTTAAGGAATTGGCCGAAAAGGCTCAAATTCCTGTAGCTAATACATTGGTAGGCCTTGGTGGATTCCCTGGTAACCATGAATTGGCTCTTGGTATGGTCGGTATGCATGGATCGGTAGCGGCTAACAATTGTACCGAAGATGCAGATCTCGTTATTGCGGCGGGTATTCGTTTCCATGACCGCATTACAGGTCATCCGGATTTCTTCTGCAAAAAAGCTAAAATCATTCATATCGATATCGACCCTGCTGAAATCGATAAAAACGTTACCATTAACGTACCAATCGTAGGCGATTTAAAACGAGTATTAACCGAATTGAATACTTTGGTTGAACCGACTACACATGAATCTTGGATTGCGCAAATTCGAGAATGGCAACAAGAATATCCTATGGTTGTTCCTGAATCGACTCATGGTGAGTTGCATCCTCAATATGTATTATCTGAACTCAATAAAATTGCTAAGGATGATGCTATTATCGTAACCGATGTAGGCCAACATCAAATGTGGGCTGCTCAGTTCTTAACACATAAGGCACCACATACCATCGTAACTTCTGGTGGTGCTGGTACGATGGGCTATGGCTTACCAGCGGCAATCGGTGCTCAAGTAGGTGCTCCTAACAAACAAGTCATCCTTGTTGTTGGCGATGGTGGTTTCCAAATGACCTTCGAAGAACTTATGATGGTTCGTCAATATAATTTGCCAATTAAGATTGTCATCATCAACAATGGATATCTTGGCATGGTGCGTCAGTGGCAACAAATCTTCAATGACCGACGTTATTCCTATGTAGATTTAGAAGTGAGTCCTGATTTCTTAAAGCTAGCTGATGCATTTGATTTGAAAGCAGCGCGCTTCGATTCAGTTGAAACGTTCAATAAAGATTTTAAATCCTATATTACATCTGATGAAAGCATCGTCTTGGATTGTCGCGTTGAACGTGAGGATAATGTATTGCCAATGATCCCAGCAGGTGGTACTGTGAGTGGCATGATGGGCAAGAAAGGGGTGCTATAATGGCGAGAGAACATCAAGTCTTAGTAATTGCAAAAAATACAGCAGGCATTGGTGCACGTATATTGGCACTCTTTAACCGTCGCGGTTTTAATGTTACAAAGATGACATCGGGTATTACAAATACACCAGGCTATGCTCGTATTACCCTCACCGTTGAGGCAGATGATCGCATCTTAGACCAAATTCAAAAACAAATTTACAAGCTCATTGATGTTGTAAAAGTTAAAGTTTTTGAAGATCATGATGTGGTATGCCGTGAGTTAATGCTTATCAAGGTAAAAGCAACTGCTGCAACACGCTCTCAAATTGTACAAATTGCCGATGTATATCGTGGCAATGTACTCGATATTTCTCCTACTTCTATGATTATTGAAGTAATTGGTAGCGTAGAAAAATTGCGCGGTTTCATTCAAATTATGGAAACCTATGGTATTCTTGAAATCGCTAAAACCGGTATTACCGCTATGAGTCGTGGAGAAAAAATGTAGGAGTTGATTGTGTGAGTAGTGAAGTACTACATTATGAAGATGTCAAATTTCGTCGCGATGGTCGCGAAATCCTAAAAGGCGTAGATTGGCACGTGGAAGAAGGCGAAAACTGGGCTCTATTAGGTCTCAATGGGGCCGGTAAATCAACGATGCTCAGTATGATTCCAGCCTATCAAATCCCGACGACCGGTCTATTGCGCGTATTTGGCCATGAATTTGGCAAATATGCATGGGTTAAGATTAAAAATCGCTTAGGATTTGTAAGCGCCACATTGGGCCAATTTCAATCTACCTTAGACCGCCAATTGGTAGAAAATGTCGTTATTTCAGGTGCTTTCAACACTATCGGCGTCTATAAGGACGTCTCTGAAGACCAGCGAAAAAAAGCGATAGACCTAATGGAAGAATTTAAAATCTCCTATTTGGAAGGCCATAAATTCTCCACCTTATCCGTTGGCGAACAACGTCGTGTACTATTGGCTCGTGCCATCATGGCAGATCCTGATTTGTTGATCTTAGATGAACCTTGCTCTGGTCTTGATTTGCCGGCTCGTGAGCAATTCTTAAGAACCGTGGAAAATATGGCTCGTGATGAGAAGAAACCTTTTATCTATGTATCTCATCAAATCGAAGAAATTATGCCTAGCATTACACATGTAGCAATTATTAAAGATGGTCTCATCGTGTATAAAGGCAAAAAACAGGACATCTTAACCGACGATATATTGACCGATGTTTTCGGTATTGATGTATCCGTTGTTTGGGAAAAAGATCGCCCTTGGGTTATCGTTAAATAAGGTATGAAAATTTCAGAATTCATATTTTTTTAATACAAAGAGGGTACAAATTTAGTTATGAATTAGTCTATTTGACTATTCGATAAATTACGATATACGCTACAAACCTTGCAATTATTTGCGAGATTGTGTACAGTATATATATTAAATATTCTATTGAATATAAATTGGAGGTTGTCTAACATGGCAGGTAAAATTTTAGGTACAACAGTTTACTATGATGAAGATTGCAATTTAAGTAAATTGGAAGGCAAAAAAATTACAGTTTTAGGTTACGGTTCCCAAGGTCATGCTCATGCATTGAACTTGAAAGAAAACGGTTTTGACGTAACTATCGGTCTTCGCGCTGGTTCCAAAAGCTGGGCAGTAGCTGAAGAGGCAGGTCTTCCTGTAAAAGAAACTGCAGAAGCAGTTAAAGGCGCTGACATCGTTATGGTATTGATTCCAGACGAATTACAAGCAGACGTTTATGCAAAAGATATCGCTCCTAACTTGAAACAAGGTGCATACTTAGCATTCGCTCACGGCTTCAACATTCATTTCGGTAAAATCGTTCCTCGCGAAGATATCAACGTATTCATGGTAGCACCTAAAGGTCCTGGCCACTTAGTACGTCGTACATACCAAGAAGGCTCCGGCGTTCCTTGCTTGTACGCAGTAGAAAAAGACCCATCTGGCGATACTGAAGAAGTAGCATTAGCTTGGACTTGCGGTATCGGCGGCGGTCGTGCAGGTATCTTGGAAACTAACTTCAAATCCGAAACAGAAACTGACTTGTTCGGCGAACAAGCTGTATTGTGCGGTGGTTTGACTGCATTGATTCAAACTGGTTTCGAAGTATTAACAGAAGCTGGTTATGAACCTGTAAACGCTTACTTCGAATGCTTGCATGAAATGAAATTGATCGTAGATCTTATCTACGAGGGTGGTTTCCAAAAAATGCGTAACTCCATTTCTAACACAGCAGAATATGGTGATTACTATGCAGGCCCTCGCGTAATTACTCCAGAAACAAAAGAAGCTATGAAACAAATCTTGGCTGACATTCAATCTGGTAAATTCGCTGATGAATTCTTGGCTGATTCTAAAAATGGTCAAAAATTCCTTAAAGAACATCGTGAAGCAGCAGCTGTTCATCCAATCGAACCAGTTGGTGCAGAACTTCGTAACTTGATGAGCTGGTTGAAATAAGAGATTGCATTAGTAATTTCTTGATAAGCATAGGCTTACTGAAAGCGACCCCATTTGTGATATGTACCCCCTTTACTGGACAACCAGTAAAGGGGGTATTTTCATGAGATATAGTTATGAATTTAAAAAGAAAGCAATTGAATTATTTAATCGAGGTGAATGGCCTAAGACACCTAACGGTGTAACGACAGATACATTTCATAAACTAATAAGAGACTGGGTTAAACTAGAGCAACATCATGGTCCGAACATTAATAAAAATCGAGGGACTAATAAGTATTGGTCTCCAGAAGAGAAATATAGTTTGGTATGCCAAGTGCTCTCTGGCCAAGGATTGAGAACAGTAGCTATTGTAGCTGGTATTAATTCTGGGCAGCTATATCAATGGGTTCATAAATACAAGACTTTGGGATACAATGGTCTTATCAATAAGCCTAAAGGACGACGACCAAAGGATTCTAACATGAAAGTAACAAAGAATATTTCACCTAGACAACTCAATGAGAGTGAATACGAGGAACTCATTCGCTTACGAGCTGAAAATGCTTATATTAAAGCTGAAAATGAAGTCATAAAAAAAGAGATTGCCTTGAGAGAAGAAAAGGAAGCTGCGCGTCTCAAGGCGAAAAAGCAGCAATTATCAAAACACTCAAAAAGCAAGGATATCAACTAAAATATCTTTTAAAAGCTATGGGAATGGCCAAATCCACCTATTATTTTGAGCTCTCTAAAGTGGATCTTGTAGATGAAAGAAATATACAACTTAAAGAGGAAATCCAAAAGATTTTTACAGAGCATAAGGGCCGTTATGGTGTGCGTCGTGTATATCAAGAACTTCTTAATCGAGGTTTTATAGTCAATCATAAACGAGTACAAAGACTTATGAAAGTCATGGGACTCGCGGGAAAGAGACCAAAAGAAAAATATCACTCTTATAAAGGCCAAGTAGGCAAAATAGCCGAAAATATTATCAATAGGGACTTTAGTACAACAGCGCCATTACAAAAATGGACTACGGATGTATCTCAATTTAATTTTCCGTGGGGAAAGTGTTACTTATCACCTATCTTAGATATGAATACGAATGAGGTTATTTCTTATGACTTGGCATTAAGGCCTAATTTAGAGCAGATTTCTCGTATGTTAGATAGAGCTTTCAAAAAGTATCCTAATCTTTCGGGGTTGATTTTCCACTCTGATCAAGGATGGCAATACCAGCATAAATATTTTAGGAACGCACTTAAAGAACATGGAATTATTCAGTCTATGTCCAGAAAAGGAAACTGTTATGATAATTCTGTGATGGAGACGTTTTTCGGTAGATTGAAAACAGAAATATATTATGGTTTTGAAAAAGAATATTCATCATTTAATGCTTTTGCAGTAGCGATAGAAGAATATATTAACTATTACAACAACAGAAGGATTCAGAAAAAAACAAAATGGATGCCTCCTGTAAAATACAGGGAAGCATCCATGTGTTTAGGCTAGTAAATAATATGTGTCCAGGAAAATGGGTACATATCATTTGGGGTCGTTTTTTTATTGAGTAATACAAGTACGTATGATATAGTTAACGTAGAGTCAGTGTAGTATATTTTGGTATAAGGAGAGATACTATGAGTTCTACAACTATTATTATCATCGTGGCGGTTGCAGTCATTTGGGCCATTTTGTTTGCCGTATTTATGAAGTTCAATAAAAAACGACAAGCTGGTGAACAACAATTTGTACAAGAGAATGCTAATAAAGCGATTCTTCATATTTATGGTAAATCTGTAAAGATTGATGGTAAGGACCTTTCTACTATTGATCATAAAACTGGTCAATATGGTCAAGTCATTGTGGCATTAACACCAGGAGAACATACCATTGAATCCGTATATTACACGACGGATAATGTGGGTACTAAAACAAAGAATGTTGAAACACAGCCTGTTACCATCACAATTCCAGTACAAGCAGGTAATGAATATAATGCGGCTATGTATTTCTATTCCGCAGAACAACGTAATGCGTATTATAAAGGTGACGTTGACGATGCCGTTTTAGAAGTTGAACTAGAATTAGAATCTGGTTTTACAGCGAATACTCATGCTTATATCATCGTGTACCGTGAATGTAAATAAATTAGTATAGTAACTGTTTAATAGAGCTATCATTGTGGTAGCTCTATTTTTTATAAATCGTTGTTGGTTATTATCATATTTATTTGTGATATAATAAAAAGATATATGAAAGGAGCATAATTATGGACTTCTATACCGTTTCCTATGTGGAAAGCCAAATCGTATCTGGTCATACATTAGGCTTCGTTATCTTTGTAGTTGTTTTATTAGCCCTTCTCGGAGTAGGCATTCAAGTTTTGCGTAATGGTTTTACAAGCCGTTACCGTGATTTAACTGTTATATTATCCTTAATTATTGTATTTTTCTTAGGCTTAGAATATCAAGAATATGGTCGTATGAAGAATTACTCTGAAGATTCTTCTAGAATGGCTCAATTCTTGCATTCCTTTAGTGCAGACCGTGGTGTTGATGAAGGTCAATTAGCTGTTAATTCCTTAAAGGTACGTAATGGTATGATCTTAAAGGTTAGCGATGCATACTATGAGGTGCAATTTAATCCTGAATTTACTACCTATACAATCACTCGTGTGTATACAGTAAGTCCTACAGACCGAATTCATGATAAAGCGGATGTATTACCATAAGGAGGACCACATATGACAGAAGCTATGGCCGTCTATGGGATGGTCTTTGCCAAACTCGCCATAGGTCTCTTGGCGATTATTTTACAAATTAACTTAATGGGGAAGGGAAACTTAGCGCCAACCTCTGCTTTAGACCAATTACAAAACTATGTACTCGGTGGTATTATCGGTGCCATCATCTATAATGATGCGATTGGTATTTTACAATTTATGTTAGTTCTCATCTTATGGACTATTCTCGTAATGACGCTTAAATTCTTAAAAGGCAATCTTAGATTCTTTAAAACAATTCTAGATGGTCATCCTGTAATTGTTATCGAAAAAGGTCATGTCTTAACTGAAGAATGTATGCGTTATGGTATTCAATCGGCTGAATTAAAACTAAAACTTCGCACAGCTGGTGTTCAATATGTAGCAGATGTTAAGCGCGCTGTATTAGAGCAAAATGGTCAGCTTAGTGTTGTTCAGTTCGGTGAAGAAAATATTCGTTTTGATTTGATCAATGATGGTCAAATTAATCAATTTACTCTTGATGTAATTGAAAAAGATAAAGAATGGCTAGAACAAGAGGTACAGGCACAAGGGTATTCTATTAAGGATATCTACATTGCGGAATACAGAGATGGTAAAGTCGTATTGTATCCGTATGAGAAAAAACATCGGCCTCAATTGGTAAAAACAATTAAAACAAAGACTATTCATACAAAGGATACAATAAAATCTAAAATATAATCTCTTGAATTATATATAGAGAGCGTTGTTAAGCCCACTTTTCGTAGTGGGCTTATATAGAAAGGAAATTAGTGAACCGTAAAGATTTAATTGATCGATTACAAGAACTTTATAAAGATGAGGATAGTCGCGTAACTATTAACCCTCATGCGGAGCAAAAGGTTGCTATTGTTTATCCAAATACATATTTCGTTGGCATGAGCAATTTAGGCCTTCACATTATCTATGAGGAAATCAATTTGCATCCATCTAGTGTATGCGAGCGGATATTCTTGCCTGAGAAAAAGGAACTAGATGCCTATGATAAGACGAAAACTCCGCTTATGAGTGTTGAAACGCAACGGCCTATGCATCAGTTTGATGTGGTAGCCTTTGATGTGACCTTTGAAATGGATTATTTCCATATTCCTCTTATGCTTCGTCATGGTCGGGTACCTGTTATGAGCGAAGATCGAACTGGCTTTGATCCTATCGTCATTGCCGGAGGACCGTGTGCAACATTTAATCCTGAACCCTTTGCGGACTTTATCGATGCTTTCATCATCGGTGAAGGAGAGGGCATCGTTACTGCTGTGTTAGAACGGATTCGCGAGGGTCGTGAGAATGGTGAAAGCCGAGAAGAAACGATTTCTGCACTAGCTCAAATTGATGGTGTATATGTACCTGTTTTATATACGCCTCGATATGACGATAATAAGCGCTTTGTTGGCTATGATATAGCAGATGGTGCACCCAAAATCATACGACGCCACTTTGAGCCTCTTACGAGCGGTGGTGAAACGGTAATTGCTACGAATTTCACCGAGTTTGGTGCCATGTATATCATCGAGGTAGCTCGAGGCTGTGGCCGTCATTGTCGATTCTGTATGGCCGGGTATTGTTTCCGCGTACCACGTGTACGACCACTAGATATCTTGAAAGAAGGCGTCGATAGAGCAGAAAAGTTAGGGAAAAAGGTAGGCCTTATGGGGGCGGCCATTTCCGATTATCCAGAGGTAGATGAGCTCGTAACCTATATTCGCTCTAAGGATATGCGCTATTCCTGTGCGTCCTTGCGCGCCGATTCCTTGACACAAGCCGTTGTCGATGGATTGGCTGAAAGTGGACAAAAGACAATTACCATTGCGCCTGAGACGGGTAGTGAACGATTACGTCGTGTCATCAACAAGGGGATTAGTGAAGAAAATCTTCGCACCGCTGCTCAGTTATCCGCTAAGTCTGGTATTCAGCATATGCGTCTTTATATTATGATTGGCCTGCCAACGGAAACTGATGAAGATATAGATGCCATTATCGGGTTAGCAGAACGTACACAAGCCCACATGGCTGAGGTGGGTTGTAAAGGCCGATTAACACTTAGTATTAATCCATTTATACCAAAGCCATTTACACCATTCCAGTGGATGGCTATGGATCATCAAAAGAGTGTAGAAAAGAAATTACAATATATTAAGAAATCATTGCAAAAAAATCGTCGCATCGAGGTACTCGTTGAGTCTCCTAAAGAAGCATATATCCAAGGTGTACTCGCCCGAGGTGACCGCCGCTTAGGCAAGGTCCTCGCTGCATGTGCCCAAGATCGAGGTAGCAAATCCTTTAAATCTGAAATGAAAAAAGCCGGCCTCGACATGGATGACTGCAATTATCGGGAACGCAAGTTCGAGGATTATTTGCCGTGGTCTCATTTGGATATGGGTCTAAGAAATGGTTATTTAGAACAAGAATGGCAACGGGCCGTTGATGAAGCGTATACACCGCCTTGTATGGAAGGGTGTAAGCGGTGCGGTGTGTGTAAGTGATTCGAGAAATAAATAGTAGAGGAACAGTCGTATGGATATTACTGTTGTAAATGTAAATACAAATGATGATCGTAAATGGTCTTTTGAAATGCCTAACTGGGCCAATCAATTTCCTCTGGTTATGGGGGATACATATCGTCATGGCGGTGTATCTAAAAAAACATGTGAATCTCTAAATTTAGCGACTCACATAGGAGATTCATTACAAGATGTATTAGATAACCGCAGCATTGTGGCTGATCATTTAGGTGTATCGCCAGACCGCATTACCTGTGGTAATCAAGTGCATGGCCTTAATGCGGTACGCATTACAGAAGATTTAATTGGTGCTGGTGCTATGAGTTCTGATACCGCTATTCCAGATTGTGATGCCATCTATACGGATATACCAAATGTTCCATTATTCTTATTTACTGCAGATTGCGTACCGGTAGGGATTTACGATCCTGTGCATCATGTGGTGGCTACTGTTCATGCAGGTTGGCGCGGTGCTATAGGCCATCTACCGGTTATCACCATAGAGGCGATGCAACGAGATTTTGGTACGCGCTTTAAAGACTGCTATGTATATTTAGGTCCTAGCATTGGACCTGAATCCTTTGAGGTTAATCAAGAACTGGCAGACACTTTCACAGACGAGTGGAAGAAAATAACTGATGCCAATAGTAATGAATTGGTCCGATATATCGTTAGAGATGGTGCGTCGAAAGCGACACCACATGTTGATTTATGGCGATTTATCGAAGAAGATTTGTTCCGACGAGGTGTTCCAAAGGACCAAATCTGTATTGGTGGTACCGATAGTATGACCGATGAGAATTGTTTTTCCTATCGTCGTGAACATGGCAAAACAGGGCGTATGGCATTATTTGGTATGCTCGAAAAACGGTAAAGATATACATTATTGGTTAAATATTATATAATATAAGTCTATAGGATATTTATTTATACGTTACTATATGGGAGGATCATATGATTGAAGAATCCCTTCATAAAATCCAACAACGCATGGCTGATGCAATGGCTAGCGTAGGGCGCACGGATACGGCGTTACTTGTTGCGGTTACAAAGAACCATCCTGTAACGGCTGTAGAGGAAGTGGCTCGCCTTGGATGCACTCATGTAGGCGAAAATCGCGTGCAAGAGGCAAAAGAAAAACAAATGCTTTATGCAGGACCTAAATTGGTATGGCATTTAATTGGCCATTTACAAGTTAATAAGGTTCGTCAAGCGGTACCGATGTTTGATTTGATCCATTCTGTAGATAGTAAGAAACTATTAGATGAAATCGAAAAGGTTGCTGCTAAGCATGATAAAGTACAAGACATATTGTTACAAGTCAATGTAGCTCGCGAAGCGAGTAAGTCTGGTATGTCCGTAGAGGATTTTCCTGACATACGAGACTATGCGAAGACCTTACCGCATGTACGCGTTAAAGGGTTGATGTGCATGGCTCCGTTTTTCGAAAATCCGGAGGATGCAAGACCTATCTTTAGAGTAGCACATGCTTTGTATGAAGATATGAAAGGGTATTTCCCTGATGGGGATATACAATATTTGTCGATGGGGATGACACATGACTTTGAAATAGCCTTACAAGAAGGGGCTAACATCGTGCGTGTAGGCACTGCCATCTTTGGGGAACGTGTATATAACTAATTGGGAATATAACAGTGTGAGTATATTAGGAGGATCACCATGTCTATGGGAGAACAATGGCAAAAAATCAAAAATTTTATCGGCATTAATAATGATGACCGTTATGATTATGATGATGAGTATGAATATGAAGATGATGAGGACTATGCAGAGGACGTGCCACCAGTAGCACCAACAGCAGCTGCATCTGAGTTCCATCCACGTAAGGTAGGAGGCACATCCACTATGACACAACGTCCAACAGCCATGAAAGTAGTTGTTATCGAACCTAAGGTTTTTGAAGATTCTGAAAGTATCACTCATCAATTGCGTGACATGCGCCCTGTATTGATTAACTTTGAAAATACAGATCCTCACGAAGCAGCTCGCATCGTTGATTTTGTATCTGGTGCAACATTTGCATTAGATGGCAAATTGGAAAAGGTAGGCAAAGACATTTTTATGTGCGTACCTGTTAATGTATCCATTGATTATAATAATGAATCTGAAAGTGGAACAACTGAGCAACAAGAATTTAACTGGCAAAATAAATAATCCAGTATAGAAAAAGTGGTGATACTATGTTGGGAAAAACAGTATGTATAGGCGTAGGCGCCATGGGTGGTGCCCTTTTACGAGGCGCACTTTCACAAGGTATATTACGTAGAGATGATGTATCAATCGTAGTGCGTCGCCCTGAACATCGCGACGAATTAGTTGACGAATTGGGTGTTACAGGTTTTGTAGAATTACCTGATATGGCGCAGTTTGACACGATTATCCTCGCTGTTAAACCACAGGTATTACCATCTGTATTGAGCCAATTAACGTCTGTGAAAGCGGGTGCTACGGTTATATCTGTGGCAGCTGGCGTAACATTAGACACCTTGCGCAAAGCATTACCAACCGCGGTATTGTACCGTGCCATGCCGAATACTCCAGCATCTATTGGTTGTGGCATGACAGCGTTAACAGCGGATAACGATGCTGATACTACTTTTGTTGAGGCTTTATTTAACGCCGTTGGCGAAGTAGCCGTTGTCAGTGAAGCCGACCTAGATCGATTAGGCGCTTTGTCTGGTGCCGGCCCAGGATATATGTTTGTCATTTTAGATGCCTTGGCTGATGCGGGAGTCCGCATTGGATTACCTCGTCAATTGGCGATTAAGGCGGCTGCCCAAACGATGTATGGGGCCGGTAAAATGGCATTGGAATCCGGTACACATCCTGCTATATTGCGCGATCAAGTGACTAGTCCTGGCGGCACTACGATTGCTGGCATTGGAGCTATGGAAAAAGGTGGCTTGCGCAGTGCCCTACAAGATGGGGTTGTTGCTTGTTTAGCTCGTTCCAATGAATTGGGGAAATAATGGCTGATACTAGTAAATTAATTAGATATTTTGAAGCAAGCGGTAGCGGTGAAGAAGCGCGCCGTATGCTTGATTTAGCAGAACAAGTAGTAAAGGGAAAACCGTATCGCGTATGTGACTTTACAAGTCCTGCAGGACTTGTTATTGCCGATGCAATTAAGGCGGCTTATCCTGAATTACTCGTTCAATCCTATGGCGGCTATGAAGGGGCGGAACGTATTCGTATCGCCTTTGTAGATAGTCATTTTCAAGGTACAGTAGATATGGGGATCATTCCCTTGAAGGTATCTTGGGATCCACGATTTAGACTGTTAAATCATCGTGATGTGCTTGGTTCTTTAATGGGACTTGGCATTGATCGCTCTAAATTTGGCGATATTATCATGGGCCAAGGGGGCGCACAAATTCTCGTAGATAGCACTGTAGCAGATTTTGTAGTGCAAAATTTTACAAAAATCGCTATGGTTGCTGTATCTGTAACTCCGATGGAGTTAGATGAGATAGCACCAAAAGAAGAAAAGATTAAAGAAGTGCGTACTACCGTTGCATCACTTCGATTGGATGCGGTAGCAAGCTCTGGCTTTAGCGTATCCCGTACCAAATTGGTGAGTGCTGTAAATGCCGGTTTATTGCAAGTAAATTGGCAACCTGCAAAGGGGCCATCCCAAGAGGTCAAAGAAGGGGACATCATATCTATGCGTGGTCGTGGCCGAATGAAGGTAGAGGCTATTACGGGCACATCCCGTAAGGGACGTATCGGCGTTTACCTTAAACGATTTATGTAAGCAAATAAGCAATCGGCTTGATTCATCAAGCCGATTTTTTATACCGCTTATGTATATCTATAGTTCCATATGTAGGTATACATAAGCGGTATCATCAATTATGCGAGGTTCATTATGATATCTCTAACATTACAAACTACAGCAAGTGATACCATTTTATTTGTAGGTGGTGGCGCCGTGGCTGAACGACGTCTAGCATTATGCTTAGACGAGCCCTGTCAATGCATTGTCATTAGCCCCGTTATAACAGATCAGATGAAAGCTTGGCATGAGGATAACAGATTTATTTGGCACAATACAGTGTTTAGCGATGACCATATAGACATTGTAAAACAATGTAAATTATTGTTTATCTGTACAGATAATAAAGCTGTTAATGATTATATCGAAGCTATAGCACGCAATAATGGCATACTAGTCAATCGTGCCGATAATGCTACAGCTTGTGATTTCACAGTACCATCAACAATCGATATGGGTGATTTGCATGTTGCGATTAGTGCTAATAATGGGGGACCCCGTATTAATCGTCTTGTGAAACAAGATATGATGAATCGTTATAATATATTGCAAATTGCCATACCGAGACTTAAAATTATGAGGGAAGAGGTAAAGTTACTTATCCCTAGCGTAGAGGAGCGTAGCCGTTTTTGGCGCACTCATCTAGGCGAATCTGAATTTCAGGCTATTCTTAAGGGACAATGGCCTTTGATAGAGGAGAAACTACACCATGCAATTAGTGGTATTAGGACTAAATCATAGAAGTGCTGCCGTTGAGGTGCGTGAACGTTTCTCGTTTGAAAAAAACGAGGTAGAAAGCGCCTTAAATCGACTCTATGAATACGAAAAAATTTCAGAATGCGTCATTCTATCGACTTGCAATCGTACGGAAATTTATGCCGTATTAGAAGATGTACAATCTCCTAAAGCGTATATGCTCGATGTATTAAAGCATTTAAAACATGCCGATACAATTGATGAATCCGCATTTTTCTTCTATGAAGAGAAAGCGTGTATAGAACATCTATTCCGCGTATCTGCTAGCCTTGACTCCCTAGTATTGGGGGAAGGTCAAATCCTTAGTCAATTGAAAGGTGCCTATATCGCGGCCTATAGTGCAGGCTTTACGGGAACCGTATTTAATATCTTGTTCCAACGCGCTATTAGCGTTGGTAAAAAGGTTCGGACCAATACAGGCATTGCGAATACACCTGTGTCTGTTAGCTACACGGCGGTTAACTTGGCGGAAGATAGCCTAGATAAACCACTTTCAGAAGCAACAGTCCTCATCTTAGGGGCTGGTACCATGAGTGAGTTAACAGCTACACACTTACAATCAAAGGGCGTAAAAACCATATTCGTATCAAATCGAACTTTTACCAAAGCGGAAGCATTGGCGAAGAAATTTAATGGTCAAGCCATTAAATTAGATCACTATGTAGAACAAGCAGAACATGCAGATATCATCATTACATCAACGGGGGCACCGCATTATATTATTGGTGAAAAAGAGGCCAAACGGATTGCCGCATTGCGTCATGGACGTCCCATCGTGATGATTGATATTGCAGTGCCACGTGATATTGATCCTGTCGTTGCGGATATCGAAGGTGTGTATCTATTCAATATTGATGCTCTAGAAAGCGTTGTAGAAGAAAATAAACAACAACGCGAGGAAGAGGCGAAACGGGCTGAACCGATTATTCACGAAGCTATCGATGAAGTGTTAGAAAAGTTTAGTTATTTATCCGTACGTCCTATGATGGCATTATTGACGGATAAGGCTGACCGCATTCGTCGCCGTGAATTACATCGAGCACTGGCTAAATTGCCGGATATTTCCGATAAAGAGCGTCGCATCATTGATTCTATGAGTCGTATGATCGTTAGAAAAATGCTAAGAGAACCGATGATTCATTTCAATGAAATTGCCGGTACACAAGAAGAAGGTTTATATTGGGATTTATTCAAAGATATGTTTAATCTCGAGAAAGAAGGCTCGTAGTATGAGGAACCACATTAGAATTGGGACTCGAAAGAGTGCTCTTGCCTTATGGCAGTCAGAATATGTAAAAAGTGAATTGCAACGCTTATACCCTGGTGTTACAGTGGAACTAGTCCATTTTAATACGAAAGGGGACCGCATTTTGAATAAGCCCCTTGCCGAAGTAGGTGGCAAAGGTTTATTCACTGCTGAATTAGAGGCGGCTATGCATGCTGGTGATATCGATATCGCCGTTCATAGTTTAAAGGATATGCCTACGGAATTATCAGACGGCCTTACATTAGGTGCTATTTCAAAACGAGAAGTCCCTTTTGATGCTTTGGTCAGTCCTAAATATAAAACATTGGACCAATTACCAGAAGGTGCTCGCATTGGTACCAGTAGTTTACGCCGACAAGCCCAACTATTGCATCGCCGTCCAGATTTACGCATCGAAGTGATTCGCGGCAATGTGCAAACCCGTCTTGGCAAGATTGAAACGGAAGGTCTCGATGGTGTCGTATTGGCACAAGCAGGCCTTAAACGGCTAGGTTTAGATGATAGAATCACACAAGTCTTTACGGCGGATGAAATGATTCCTGCTGTGGGGCAAGGTGCTTTGGCTATTGAATGTCGCAGTGACGATACTGAGATGTTAGACATACTTTCAAAAATAGACGACGAACCAACACGCCTTGCCGTAGAGGGGGAACGTAGTTTCTTGAACCAACTCAATGGGGGTTGCCAAGTGCCGATGGGCGTATATGGAATTGTTGAAAAAGGACAGCTTAATTTGAAAGCGCTTATTGCGTCCTTGGATGGTAAAACTGTATATGAAGGAGAATTGTCTGGACCTGCTAAGAAAGGGGTTATGTTAGGCAAAAACCTTGCGAAAGCCTTATATGAAGAAGGGGGCAAACACATTGTGGAAGCCCTTGTTAAGGAGGGAATCATAAAATGACAGGTTTAGTATATTTGATCGGCGCAGGCCCTGGAGATTCTAAATTAATCACCGTAAAAGGTAAGGAATGCATCGAACGTGCAGATGTTATCGTGTATGACTATTTAGCAGATGCTCATCTATTAGAATGGGCTCGTCCTGATGCAGAGTTGATTTATGCAGGGAAACAATGCAAAGACCACACCATGCACCAATGGGAAATCAACGAACTATTGGTGAAAAAGGGCAAAGAAGGCAAAATCGTAGCCCGCTTAAAAGGTGGAGACCCACTCGTATTTGGCCGTGGCGGTGAAGAGGCAATGGCCCTTCGTGAGGCCGGTGTTCCTTTTGAATTTGTACCTGGTGTTACATCGCCTATCGCAGCGCCTGCCTATGCTGGTATTCCTGTAACACAACGCGCTATGGCGACATCCTTTGCTGTTGTTACCGGTCATGAAGACCCAACAAAAGCGGTGTCTGGCATCCATTGGGAAGGTCTTGCTACAGCAGTGGATACCCTTTGCTTTGTCATGGGCGTAGGCAATTTATCTACGATTGCAGAAAAATTGATGGCTCATGGCCGTCCTGCTAATACGCCAGTGGCCCTCATTCGCTGGGGTACTAAACCTGTTCAAGAGGTGCTTGTTTCCACACTAGAACATGTTGTAGAAGACGTGGAAAAGGCACAACTAAAAGCACCAGCCATCATCGTCGTAGGCGATGTTGTAAACTTGCGTGAACAATTGCAATGGTTCGATAACAAGCCATTATTCGGCAAAACGATTGTAGTTACTCGTGCTCGCTCTCAAGCTAGCAAATTCCGCGATATGCTCATGAATCAAGGAGCCAATGTTATCCAAGCAGCAGCTATTAAAACAGAGCCTGTAGAATTATTTGATGAAGATAAACGTTTATTACATGGCGTAGATCGCTATTCTTGTGTCGTATTCACATCCGCTGAAGGGGTACGCTACTTCTTTGATGCATTGTACGGAGAAGGCAAGGATGCGCGTTCCTTAGGTTATGCTAAGGTATGTGCTATCGGCAGTGCCACAGCTAAGGCGTTGACGAATTATGGCATTACGCCGGATATTATCCCTGTAGATTATAAGGCTGAATCTGTTGTTGATGCATTGAAACAGCATGTTAAACCTAGACATACAGTGCTATTAATTCAACCTAAGAAGGCTCGTGAAGTGATTCCTCGTGAATTGCGTCACTTAGATATCGACGTAGATATTTTGCGCTTGTATGAAACGCAACAAGATACATCTCAACAAGAGGCATTAATAGATGCATTGCAACATGGTCATGTCGACTATATTACATTTACTAGCTCCTCTACAGTTACCAATACGTTAGATTTATTGGGTGAGGATGCACTTTCACTATTAGAACATACAAAGATTGCATGTATCGGACCTATTACGGCCGCTACGGCTATGAGTGCAGGTTTAAAGGTAGATATCATTAGTCCTGTATATACGACAGAAGGTCTTGTAGACACAATCGTGAAAGACTGCGCTAACTAATATACTGTCATTATTAAACGGAAGAAGGAAATTTACTATGTACGATTTAACCTATCGTCCTCGCCGTTTGCGCACTTCTCCAGAAATGCGTGATTTAGTACGAGAAACAACATTAGATACAACTGATTTGATTTATCCATTATTCATCGTTCCTGGTGAAGGAATTAAAAAAGAAATCGATACATTACCAGGACAATACCATTTATCCGTAGACGAAGCGGTAAAGGTGGCGCAAGAGGCTTATGACCTCGGTATTCGTGGTGTAGAAATCTTTGGCATCCCTACCTATAAGGATGAACAAGGTTCCTCCGCATGGGATATGGAACAACCGGTACAACAAGCGATTAAAGCCATTCGTGAAGCGGTGCCAAATCTATTGGTCATTGCGGACGTATGCTTATGTCAATATACATCTACTGGTCACTGCGGCATGATTGATCATCACGAAATTTTAAATGATGAAACATTGCCTCTATTGTGCAAGGTTGCGGTTAGCCAAGCACAAGCAGGTGCTCATATGGTGGCGCCATCAGATATGATGGATGGCCGTGTAGGTGCTATTCGTGAAGCTCTTGATGAAGCTGGTTTCACCAATGTATCCATTATGAGCTATGCTGCAAAATATGCATCTGCCTACTATGGTCCATTCCGTGGCGCCGTTAATTCAGCTCCTCAATTTGGGGACCGTAAATCCTATCAAATGGATCCAGCTAATCGCTTAGAAGCAATGCGTGAAATTGAACTCGATATCGCCGAAGGTACGGATATTATCATGATTAAACCGGCATTATGCTATTTGGATATCGTTCGCGAAGCCCGTGATCGTTATGAATTACCATTGGCTGTCTACAATGTATCCGGCGAATATGCAATGGTTAAAACGGCTGCAGCCGCTGGTCTCATTGATGAACAACGCCTCGTAATGGAAACGATGCTCTCTATGAAACGGGCTGGTGCTAAGATTATCATTACATACCATGCCCTTGATGTGGCACGTTGGCTTAAACAATAAGGAGTGACTATGTTACAACTAGGTAAATCAGAAAAAGCGTTTGATGAAGCGAAACGATATATGCCAGGTGGCGTTAATAGTCCTGTTCGCTCCTATCGTAGTGTAGGCTCAAACCCTCCATTTATTAGCTCCGCTAGTGGCAGCCGCATCTATGATATCGATAACAACGAATACATAGACTATGTGTTGAGCTGGGGCCCTATGATTTTGGGCCATGCGAACCCAGAGGTCGTAGCTAGTCTACAAGAGGCTATTCCTCGTGGTACAAGCTATGGTGCGCCTACACTGTTAGAAACGGAATTGGCTAAGAAAATCCAAGCCTTCATGCCATCTATGGAAATGGTCCGTCTCGTTAACTCTGGTACAGAGGCGACCATGAGCGCATTACGCGTAGCTCGTGGGTATACGGGCCGCGACCGTATCGTTAAATTTGTTGGCTGTTACCATGGTCATAGTGATTCTCTATTGGTGAAAGCCGGCTCTGGCCTCGCTACATTCGGCGTGCCAGATAGCCCAGGCGTACCAAAGGGCGTCGCAGAAAATACCATCACATTGCCATACAATGATATTGATGCAGTTAAACAATTATTCGATGAAATGGGTGATACCATTGCTTGTATTATCGTAGAACCGGTAGCAGGCAATATGGGCTGTGTGCCTCCAGTAGAAGGATTCCTTGAAACCTTGCGCGATGTAACAAAGGCGCATGGTGCCCTATTAATCTTTGACGAAGTTATGTGTGGATTCCGGGCTAGCAGCGGTGGTGCACAAAAACTATACAATATTAAACCCGACTTGACTTGCCTTGGTAAAATCGTTGGCGGTGGTATGCCTCTTGCTGTATTTGGCGGTTCTAGCAAAATCATGAGCGAAGTAGCACCATCCGGCCCTATTTACCAAGCCGGTACTTTGAGTGGTAATCCTGTGGCTGTAACGGCAGGCCTTGCTACATTATCTATGTTGCAACGAGACCCAACCATCTTTAAACAAGTGGAAGATAGCACTAAGGCATTGTGTAATGGTCTTGAAGAATTGGCTAAGAAATACAATGTGCCAGCGGTGGTGCAACGTGTGGGTTCTATGTTTACCTTGTTCTTTACAGATAAACCGGTTCACAATTTTGATGACGCTAGTGCATGCAATGCGGACCATTTCAAGACATTCTTCCATCATAACTTGAGCCATGGTATTTACTATGCGCCAAGTCCATTTGAAAGCAACTTCGTATCCATGTGCCATAAGGGCGCAGAAATCGATAAAACATTGGCTGTCGCAGAAGAAGCTTTCAAAATTATCAGTGAAACACTGTAATATTCTTTTGACGTAATCGATGTAGGTGATGAACATGCAATTTTACAAGAACTTAAAACGGGCTCGTGTACGCATGGGAAAGAGCCAAATCGAAGTCGCCAAGGCTGTAGGTATTAGTAATGCGGCATTATCCAATTACGAGACTGGCTATAGAGAACCAGACCTCGATACACTGTGCGCGTTGGCTCGTTACTATGAGCTGACCTTAGATGAACTCGTGAATGTTAATAATGAACAGCAAGAACGCATTTATGACATTAGCACCGCTGTGAAGGATACACATATTAAGTTCAAAGGGGACTTGTATGAATTAAAAGCATCGCAAAAGAAGGTTCTCTTGCGAGAACTGGATACAGTGTTTGAAAAATTTCAACGATCTCGTATAACATCTATCAAAGAAGGTACCTCACATCGCCATCCTCATATCAATAGGGGAGGACTGTTGGGGGCAAACCTTGCAGTGAGTCGCGGGAAAAAATGATAAGTTTTGATTGTATGACAAACGAACCTGATCCTGAATTTCCTTTAGGAAGTCGCTAATTAAATAAAGGTTGATAGCATTAAAGCTATTATATCCAAACATATGATATTGGTTTGGATATAATAGCTTTTTTATTTATGTTACGTATATTGTTTTGTCCTATAACCCATTGTTTTTGTAAAATATACAGTTTACAATTTAATTAAGATTAAATTAATGTATTTTTTAGTTTAATCTGGTTGTGATTGAGATATTTCGACAAAGCATATTAGGGCTATTGTTAAGTTTTATTATTTAGCTTGATAGAGAGTTTATATGAAAAAAAGTTCAAAATTCTATGCAATGATTATTCTTATTGTAGCTCTTTTAGTGATGATTGGTTATTATTTGCATAATAATCAGTCCAAAAGAATTGATATGGATTTACAAGGGAGTTTAGTACGATTAGATTCTCATGTTTTAACTGTTTATAATGTGAGAAATTTTAATGATTATGAGACTATTGATCTTCATTCCATTGCTAAAAAATTTGATTCAGCTATAAGGTATGTTGCTTATAATAATGAGGCTCTATACTTGTTGTTAGAAGAGAAGAATCATACTTGGAGCATTTTACGTATTGCTAATAATGCTATGGATTTATATGCGTTACCTATAATTGAAAATGATGCGAAGCGATATCAGATTGTGTTGGATAAAGATAACATATTAGTTATTATGAACCAAAAAATATATCAATCAGAAAGAGAAAAGTTTGCATTTCAATTAGTTAGTCAAGAGTTTTCATATAAAAATCAGTTTATATTCTCACCATCTTTATATGGATATGTTTATATGGATAGTTCTAATGTTGTAAGAAATCTTCAAAATACTGTTAATCTTATCTCTTTAGATTCATATTCGACATATAATGGCATTATTAACAGTTCATATCTTGTATTAACTAGAATGCCTGAGAAGAAAAGATTTGGAGAAATATATGATTTAAATACTGGTGAATATCGAAAACTGACTAAAGGTCCACTATATAACTTTGGGAGTGTTGGTGATGTTGTGTTGTTGGAAATAGAGTCAGATAATGGAGAACCTGACTTTTTTGCTCCTAATTTGTTAGTTAATCCTAGTCGATATAGCAATCATATTACAGATTATGAACCTTTCTTTTATGATGTAAAAAATGATGTGATTATAAAGCTTCCAGAAGGTATATATACTCGTGCTTTAGATCAGTCAATAACTTATCAGTCAGAAGAATTTAATAGAGAGGCGTTACAACAATTAAAATTGTTGTGTGAAAGTAGTCATAATTAGTAGATTGAAGAATTGATGTTTTCGTACTATTAAAGCAAGATTTATATTTGATTAACGAATTTGAGTAAGATTACATAAACAAGTAAAGATTTTGCTTTTGCTAGACTCTAAAAGTATTACGTCATATGGAGTAATTATGGAAATATATAAGAATCTAAAATCTAAGTTTAATCAATTGTCTTTTAGAGTTCGTTTGATACTAATCGTATATTAGAGAAGCATTGTAAATATTACGAGTGTTTATAATGAGAAGATGGAGTCTAATAAAATATATGCATATAGGTTTATTAAAAGAAATTGGGCCCAAATTATTAAAATATCTGCTTATTGGCATTGCTGCAGCCTTTATACTAATCATAATTGTCGGCATCACTACTCGATATTGTCATTATAATGACAACTATTTTGCATTAATTAAATATGGATATTCTCTTTACAAAGAGGATTTGATTGATGAGATAAATTGGACTCGCGTTGGTGATAAGTTTATGGTGAAGAATTCTGACTATACTGACTTTAAGGCAAAGTATAATCAAAGTAGATTCTTAGATGATATAAATGATAATAAGGACAAAATTAGTGAAGGTCTTAATACCAATAGCATTAGAGTCCAGTTGAAAGAAGACTTTATACGAATTAAATATAAAATGGTGGATTGATAAAGATGGTTTGCGATAAGGTCGTTATTAATAAATTAAAAATAATTATATTTGTAGTAGGAATAATCATAGGTTCATTTTGTGGTGCTCTTGTATTAGAGAAAATAGATAATACATTGGAATCCATTTATTCTGGTAGACAAGCTCTTATTTGGAATGAATATAAGCGTTTTGATCATCGTGAGCATTTTACTATCAATGCCATCTATCCTTTTAAATATGAACTTGGTAGTGTTAGACCATACTTTATTGTTGATGCACTAAGTAATAGTAATATGGATACAATAGAAAAATCTTTAGCTTTAAATGGATGGCAGCAAATAGAGGCTAATACATTTCAAAAAGAAACTAGTGGAGAAGTATTAAAATTATCTGTAAAACCTATTAACATGAATGAATTTATGATTGTATATTATTACTAACTTTTACAAATGGAATCCATGCTATTAGTTATGCGCTAATCGTAATAATTAATGAATGGTTATATAGGTAAAGTTGTTCAGAAATGTATTAGTGGAGTTAGGAGAGATTATGAACGCTGGACGTATCTTATGTAGTATTTTACTTGGTATGTATGCAATATATATTATACGGAATAATACAATAACTATTGCAGGCGCAAATACTAAGAGAAGTCTTCTTCTTACGATGATACAATTAGGTCAATTATTAATGCTTGAATTAATGGTTATTTTTTGGGGGACGATTTTACATAGTTTTTCTATTTTTTCGTTAATACTTGCAGTCCTTCTTTGGGGAGAAATATTTGCATTAAAGCAAAATCTCAATGAATATTTTATGTGCAAGAAAGGGAAAAGCTATGGCATTAGTATTATAGGAAAAGGTCGAATTACTGTGTCTGTTGGGCAGAGCATTTTACTAATCTTATTAGCGATTTGTGGTTGGTAAAATTTCTTCCGTATATGGGGATTAATTTAATTTATTTTTTGGCCGTTATAGGGATTTGTAAAAAGATGATACATTACCATATACAGAGTACTTTAGTTTAAGGTATTTTTTAGTTTAATCTGGTTGTGATTGAGATATTTCGACAAAGCATAATAGGACTATTGTTAAATTTTATTAGTTAGCTTGGTAGAGAGTTTATATGAAAAAAGCTTATATTTTTATACTGATAGCTATTGTAAGTCTTAGTATAGCTATATATCATCATTATCATCAAGTGGCCCATAATAATATAGTTGTTTCCACACAGTCTCAAGAATTAGTAGACACCTCAATTGATGAATCAATTTCTAACCGAATTTTAGCAGTATATCCCACTAAATCTTACTATTATTATTTAGGCTATGATGGAATTGGTCGATATGATATCAAAAATCATATTTTAGATGTTTTAGAGTTCGAGATTTATGGAGATGAAAGTGGACCTTTTAAAACCTATCATCCAAAATCTAAGATGGTTGTTAATAAGAAGAATACACTATATGATTTTTCAAAAGAAGATTTAGATAATTTTGAAAAAATGTTAATGGACTCTGAGCATAATGCACAATACTTTAATAAAAGGTGGTACCGTTCCGGCTATGAAGCTACTTTTTTGGATTTAGATAATCATCTTATTATTACGAATGATGTGAGAGGTGTAAAAAATACACCTACAAAAATTTTAATATTTAATGTAAGTGGCTTTATTATTATTGATAAAGAAACTAATGATATACAAGTTTATTTTGATGAAAGTATTGCGGGTAAAAAAGCTAGAGATTCAGCTGTTTCAATCTTAAAACATGTTTATGGAGAACATCTAATAATTCTAAATAGTATAGATCAAATTGGAGAAGATGAGAAAATTATTTTATTACAATTAAGAGATCAATACATTAGTAAAAAATAATTTGTGCGTAGTTAGAATTATTGGGTTCTAATAGAAGGCGGTTGTACAGTATTCTAGGGTTATAGGACAAAAAGTGTGTGTGACTAATCCCAATAAGTTAGAAAATCTGTAGACATATGTAGCTCATTCCAAACAGGAGCATCACCCCATTGAGAGATTGAACGATCTATTTGGCAATAATCAGATAACCGTTTATAGATAGCAGCAATCGATTCATCTGTAGGTATACAATTTAATATATCTGAAATAGAAAGCGGTCTTGGTGAGTGCATATAGAACCACCAATAGACCGCTTTTAGTCTTCTTTCAAGTGAAGGTTCCCTATGAACTCGTAACATACTTCTTAGTTGAGCATTTACTCCATTTTCAATACGATTATTTGTGGTTCTATAATAAATGTTGGGGTGACACCACTACGGTGTCACTTCCAACATTATTTTTTTGCAAAAAAAATAAGCATACAAGGCTCACATACTTTACAATAAAAGTGTCAAAGTCCTAAAGAAAGGATGTGAGCTTATATGCCTACTACTGATTATACTGAATTTTTACATAATGTAAAACAAGAGTTTATTACAAACAGCTACGAATTGGACGGAACATTTATTTTTGACATAGAATTACCGGTAACACCACATATTTGCCCAAAATGCGGAGAAACTACAGAGCGTATTAAAGATTACCGCATACGTACGGTAAAATTTGGAAAAGTGCAACGAGGACCATTAATTGGAAAATACAGACAACGTCGATATATTTGCCCTCATTGTAAGCACTCTTTTGCCGAGAACAATCCATTTATACGAAAACATATGCAACTAAGTATAACCAATATTAAATTGCTATTTGATAAACTTGCTGAAAGTTTAACCTATACTGCTATTGCTAAAGAGTGTGATATATCTATTACTACAGTATTACGCTATTGTTCCATGATCACTCTTTTAGAAAAATCTTTTCAACCTATGGCAAACAAGGAATAGCTGCACATTTAACCCATTGGTTAGAATTAGTGAAAGCATCTGGTTTGAAAGAATTTAATAACTTCTTTACATCATTTCCTGTATGGATGACTCAATTAACTAATGCATTCTTACTTCCATATTCTAATGGATACACAGAAGGAACTAACAACAAGATTAAGGTATTAAAACGAATAAGCTATGGACTTCGCCACTTTGGTAGATTTAGAGTACGTATTCTACTTTTGAGCAAAAAGAATGGCACCAACCATACATATGATTGGTGCCAAACAAGACTCGTAGGGTGAACACCCCAACATTTATTATAGATCCTTTTTATTTATGTTACGTATATTGTTTTTGTAAAACATACAATTTATAATTTTATTAAGAGTAATATAACTAGTGGAGAATTGCATGATAATAATCGTTTTTGTGGGGTTTTTAGTATTCTTATATTGTATGTATTTTATTAAAAATCCTTATTTTTCATTGAATAAAATAAAAATTAAACGGTCGAGATATTTATTAATATCAGAGCTTTTAATGGGTGGAATAATTTTCTTCTATACACTTTTTTCGGGATATTTTAAAACATTCAAATTTTTATTGCAGTTGGGAATGGTAACTATGTGTTTTCTAGAAATGTGGTTAAGAATTCCGGCTATTAAAGAAGATTCTAACTTATCGTCTGAAATTAAAGCAATATTGATAAAAAAAGCAAAACAAGATTTTTATTCTGTTTTGCCAGTTCTCTTTATGATGCTATGCATGATTATTTTTGTTTATTTTCGTAACTAAATAATAAAATATTACTATTCGATAAAAATAAGTTCTAATTACATTAATGGAGAAACTTATGAGGCTAGGTCTTTCATTTTTTTTACTATGTTTATATTCTCTATTTTTTATTAGAAATCCTTATTTTATATTAGGTAAGGAACAAATTAAGCGCTCTAAATTTATGTTATATACTGAAATAGGAATAGGCTGTTTAGTTTTTATTCTTATTAATGTTCCGTATGATGGTGATAATTTAATTCATCTTTTGGCCGTTATAGGAATATTAAATTGGGGCTTAGAATTATATCTAAGAATTTTAGCTGTTAAAGGTGATTATTCACTTGCTTTAGAGAATAAGCCTATGCTTATAAAAAAAGCAAAAAAAGATTTTTATTCCGTAATACCTATATTAGTTATATTTGCACTAATAATTATTTTTAATACTATATGAAATACGGATATAACATCTGTTACTATTGATTCGGAGGTAGTTGCTTTAGCTTTAGTACCGGAGATTATCTTATTAACGATAATTAATCATTAGGTGAAATCAGTAATGATATACCCGCACAATTTTATTAATGGGGTATTTTGAGATAGGCTTTTGCGAATTGAATATATAGAAAGGTTAGAGAATATGAATACAACTATATATGAAGCCGTAGCTAAATATAAAAAAGATGATACATTACCATATACAGAGTATTTTGGTTTAGGTCATTTTTTGACTAAAGATTTAGCAGAAAATGCAATAATGTTAGCTAAACAACTTCCGGGATTTAGAGAATTTTGCGATGAAAACTTTTATATTGAGGAATTTGTTTTAAATGATGGAGTACCAAGAAATTATAGTGTAGATGATCTTATCAAAAATAATGAAGTTTTTATATTGTGGTATGGGTATGATGTTGATGCAATATATACAGTGGGTGGAACTTTAGGTGTATTTAGTGACTATGAATATGCTGTATTAGCAAAAGAAAAATATAGTACTTGGGATATATTTATTGTTCATGGGGTAGATAATTTTGGTATTGGGAAGGTTGTATTAAACGAACGTCAATGGGTAGATGGCTTTGTAACAGTTTATGATTAAGTGCATATAGCAATAGAACCTATTTAAATATTTTTTAGTTTAATCAGGTTGCGTTGCTTATTATAATGAGGCTTTATACCTACTTAACGACTTTGAACAAGATTATATGAACAAGTAAAGATTTTGCTTTTGTTAGACTCTAAAAATATTACGTCATACGGAGTAATCATGGAAATATATAAGAATCTAAAGTCTAAGTTTAATCAATTGTCTTTTAGAGCTCGTTTTATATTAATAGGGTGGATTTTAATTATTACTCTGTTTTTACTATATTCAATCTTTATAGTATTAATGCATCCGATATTTTTAAATTATGTGAATAATTCAAGTGCATTGCTAGATAAATATAATGATAAAATAGTAAGCACAGAGGTTTCATACGAAGGAAAGAACAGTCAAATTGTCGTAAAAACTGTTGAGTATGAAAATCTTTCAACAGATGAGATAATTCGTACTTTAAAAGTTGATAATGTGAATCTAGTTTCTATTAACGATTTGGAAGCCAGACTATTCGATGAAGTGAACAAGGTAAAAATAGTAATTACGACAGAGAATAATATGACTATTGTTAAGTTTTATTATTAATCATAAGACTAGTTTCCATGTTTATTTTGTCTATTTTCATAACTAAATGATAAGACATTACTATTTATTGATTGAAACATAAGGGTGTTATATATGATGATAGCGTTTCGTACATTAGAGAAGCATTGTAAATAGAAGTATTAAAATTATCTGTAAAACCTATTAACATGAATGAATTTATGATTGTATATTATTACTAACTTTTACAAATGGAATCTATACTATTAGCTATGCGGTTATCGTAATAATTAATGAATAGTTATATAGGTAAAGTTATTCAGAAATGTATTAGTGGAGTTAGGAGTCGTTATGAATGCTGGGCGTATCTTATGTAGTATTTTACTTGGTATGTATGCAATATATATTATACGGAATAATGCAATAACTATTGCAGGAGCAAATACTAAGAAAAGTCTTCTTCTTACGATGATACAATTAGGTCAATTATTGATGATTGAATTAATGGCTATTTTTGGAGGGAGGATTTCACATAGTTTTTCTATTTTTTCGTTGATTCTTGCGGCTCTTCTTTGGGGAGAAATGTTTGCACTAAAGCAAAATCTCAATGAATATTTTATGTGCAAAGAGGGGAAAAGATATGGAATTAGTATTATAGGTATAGGTCGAATTGCTGTGTCTGTAGCACAGAGTATTCTTTTAATCTTTCTTGGAATCTGTAGTTGGTAAAATTTAATAAGCGCTAAAGTTAAAAATGTAATATTTTAGTATTTACAGCAGATAGTTGATTATCTTTAATCAGCTATCTGTTATTTTTTTATTATTTTACCTATATCGAATAATTCCTATTAATATCACTAGAATTTTACGATTTTATGAGTGTTTTATGATAAAATAAAAGGTATGAATACTTCAACAACTCGGTCTATTACCTACAATGGTGACACAATTGAATATGAGTTAACAATCAAGCGTGTAAAGAATATAAACATGCGTGTTCACAAGGATGGTAGTGTCCATGTTTCGGCGAATGCTTATGTACCAGATCATCGAATCGATGCGTTTGTTATCGAAAATATACCCTTTATTGAGCGGGCTCGTTTTAAATTAGAAGCATTAACGGCACAACGGATAGAGGCATTGCAATATGTAACGGGTGAAACCGTATCTATTTTGGGCATGCCTGTTTCGCTAGAGGTGCTAGAAACATCTGGCAAACCGCATATTAAGTTTGATGGGTCTAATCGCATGGTGCTGTTCGTTAAATCTGATTACACCTATGAAGACAAGCATAAATTAATGCAAACCTTTTGGCGCCAGCTAGGGGAAAAGGTGTTTACCCATTGGGCGAAGGTCGTGTATCAACGCTTTCACCAGCAACATATTGATGTGCCCATGCCAACGGTAAAGCAACAGCGCATGAAGAGTCGTTGGGGGTCTTGTACGCCATCAAAGCAGCTCATTAAGATGAATATGCGTTTATTAGAAGGGCCTCAGGCCTATATTGAATACGTTATGGTCCATGAGTTTGCCCATTTTAAATACTTGGATCATTCCAAGAACTTTCACAATTTAGTGGCCCAATTTTTACCAGATTGGAAGGCTCGAAAGAAATCATTAAATATCTATTTTGCACATAGACCGTAAGGAGGTGTACCATGAAGCCATTTGTACATTTACATAGTCATACGGAATTTAGTTTATTGGACGGCATCAGCCGTTTGCCGGATATGGTGCGCCGCGCGAAGGAATTGGAACAACCAGCCCTAGCCATTACGGATCATGGCAATATGTATGCAGCCATCTATTTTTATAAGGAATGTGTGGCACAAGGCATCAAACCAATTATTGGATGTGAAGTGTATGTCACAGAAGGTAGCCGCCTTGATAAACCAGAAGGGCGTAGCCGTGAGCGATTAAAACATCTTATTTTGCTAGCCGAAACGATGGAAGGCTATCGAAATCTTGTTAAAATCGTATCTAAAGCCTCTACGGAAGGTTTTAATTATAAGCCCCGTGCTGACCATGATTTGTTGCGTCAATATAGCAATGGCATTATTGCTCTTAGTGCGTGTATTCAAGGGGAAGTACCTCAATATATCTTGCAAGATAATATGGAGGGAGCCCGCCGTGCTGTTGAGTGGTATATTGAAACCTTCGGTAAAGACAATTTCTTTTTAGAAATTCAAAATCACGGTTTACCTGAAGAGTTACGGGCTCAGCAAGTGCTATGCCAATTAGCTGACGAATATGGCCTAGGCATCGTGGCGTCCAATGATTTCCACTATGTTATGAAAGACGACGCCGATGCTCAAGACATTCGCGTTTGTATTCAAACGGGCCGACGTCGCGCCGAAGTAGACCGTTTGAAATTCCCTAATGATGAGTTCTATCTCAAATCTGGGGACGAGATGGCGGAGCTCTTTGGACACATCCCTGGGGCCTTAGAAAACACAGTAAAGATTGCAGACCGATGCAATGTAGAATTTAATTTTGATGAACACCATTTGCCGCACTTTGATGTGCCTGAGGGCGAAACGTCTAAGACTTATTTACGCAAGGTCTGTGAACGAGAAATACCTCGTTTATATGACGATACATCTGATGAGCTTAAAAAACGCCTCGACTACGAACTCGATGTTATCGGAACGATGGGCTTTGAAGACTATTTCCTTATCGTATGGGATTATGTGCGCTATGCGCGTGAACACGATATCCTTGTAGGCCCAGGTCGTGGCTCTGCAGCTGGTTCTGTAGTAGCTTATTTATTAGGTATCACAGGCCTTGACCCATTACAATACGATTTGCTCTTTGAACGATTCCTTAATCCAGAACGGGTAAGCATGCCTGATATCGATATCGACTTCTGCTATGAAAAGCGGGGCGAAGCCATCGACTATGTAACGCGAAAATATGGACCGGCTCGCGTGTCTCAAATCATCACCTTTGGTACAGAAGCGGCTCGCGCCGTTATTCGTGACGTAGGTCGTGTACTCGATTTACCATTAGCCGAGGTCAATCGTATTGCGAAGATGATTCCTAATGAATTGGGCATTACCTTAGAAAAGGCCTTAAAGGGTAAAGATTTAAAAGCCTTATATGATACCGATCCTAATGTAAAAGAGTTATTTGATTTTGGTCAAAAACTAGAAGGGATTGCACGTAACTCGTCCACCCATGCAGCAGGCGTCGTAATTTCTGCGGACCCTCTAGATGACCATGTGCCTGTACAAAACTCTAATGAAGAAGGCTTTGTCACTCAATATGATAAGGATAATATCGAGGAATTAGGCCTGTTAAAGATGGACTTTTTGGGCCTCCGTACATTGACCGTTATGGGGGATGCCCTTAAGCTCATCAAGGCAAACCGAGGTATTGACCTCGATTTAGATGCTATCCCATTAGATGATAAAGCGGCTTGTGAGCTCCTTACCAAGGGCGATACATCCGGCGTATTCCAGCTCGAATCCGATGGGATTACCAAGCTCGTTATGGATTTGAAACCGGAGCATTTTGAGGATTTAATCCCTCTCGTTGCACTCTATCGTCCAGGGCCTTTGGGATCTGGCATGGTGGCGGATTTTATTGACCGCCGTCATGGTAAAAAAGAGGTGACTTATTTACATCCGATTTTGGAACCTATTTTGAAAGATACGTTCGGCGTTATTCTCTACCAAGAACAGGTTATGCAAATTGCATCTGCCATGGGTGGGTTCTCCCTTGGCCAAGCGGATTTGATGCGCCGTGCGATGGGTAAGAAAAAGGAATCCGTCCTCAAGGCGCAACGTGAATCCTTTATACAAGGTTCTATCAATAATGGCATCGAAGAGTCCATTGCAAACGAAGTATTTGACTTGCTCGTTTACTTCGCCGGCTATGGCTTTAATAAATCTCATAGTGCGGCCTATGCGTATATTGCGTACCAAACGGCGTACCTCAAGGCACACTATTTTCCAGAATTTATGGCCGCTACCATGACAAGCTTTATGCAAAATATGGATAAGCTCACATACTATATCAATGCTTGTAAAAAACATAATGTGCAGGTCCTCGGTCCCGATGTAAACCATTCCTTGCGTAGCTTTGCTGTACAAGGTGATGCCATTCGCTTTGGCCTTGGGGGCATCAAGAACGTAGGGGACAATGCTATCGATCGACTCATCGCTGAACGTGAGGCCAATGGTCTCTATACGAGCATTACCGATTTTTGTCGTCGCGTAGATAGCAAGGTCGTTAATAAACGGTTGCTTGAAAGTTTAATTCGCTGCGGTGCTATGGACGGATTTGAGGAAAACCGCAATCAGTTATTGCATATGTATGAAAGTGCACAGGCTGTAGGGGCTAAGCAGCAAAAGGATGCTGCCATGGGGACTATGAGTCTCTTTGGTGAAAGCACGGATGACGTCGATATGATTCCGGTACCGAATTTACCTGATTTGTCGGAAGATGATAAATTGAAGGATGAAAAGGACTACACAGGATTCTATATTACGGGCCATCCATTGCAAGGCTATAACAAGGAATTGAAAGGCCTTTTTGAACTGGGGCAACTCCTTGAAAACCCAGAGCGTTTTGATGGTCAAACGATTACCTTTGGCGGTCTCATTGCTGAAAGAGGGGATAGACCTACAAAACGGGGCGATGTCATGAGTATTCTTCGCATCGAAGATTACTCTGGTTCCGCTCAAGTGGTAGCATTCCCGAAGGTATTTGCTCAGAGCCAACAATTTTTGGCTGTCGATATGGTTGTTAAGGTGCGAGGCCGTGTTGATGCGGATGAAAAGGGTGTGCAGATTATTGCAGACCGCATTGCACCGCTAAAGGTGAATTATAACAATGCACGACAAATCGCTATCCATATTCGAGGTGCCTATGATACGCCAGAGAATAGCAATGCGTTGAAGGAAATACTTTCACAAGCAGAAGGGCAAGTACCGACAGCATTATATTTACACAAACAACGAAAACGAATTAATTTATCACCTCAATTATGCTTTGCACCTACAGATGAAATCATCGCACGCATTGAAGCGGTGTTAGGTGAAGGTGCCGTAGAGGTGCAATAGAGTATATTAAATACCATCCCATTTAGGAGGATATATGAAACGTACAAAAATCGTATGTACCGTAGGTCCGGGCACGGATAAGTTCGGTATTTTAGAAGATATGATGCGCGCCGGCATGAATGTAGCTCGTTTTAACTTCTCTCATGGTTCACATGAAGAGCAAGCGGAGCGCATGCAAATGGTGCGTGATGCGGCGATGATTGTCAATAAACCAATCGCATTATTGCTCGATACAAAGGGCCCTGAGGTTCGTCTAGGACTATTTAAAGAAGGCAAGGTATTCCTCGAAGCGGGGCAACAATTTACATTGACTACGGATGATGTAGAAGGCACGTCAGAGATTAGTACTGTAAACCATAAAGGTTTAGTAGGCGATGTGCACGTTGGCGATACAGTTCTTTTAGCTGATGGCCTTGTTAGATTGACCATCGATGCTATTGAAGGTAATAACATCATCACCACCGTTCAAAACAGCGGTGAAATTGGCAATCGTAAACGGGTGGCCGTGCCAGGCGTAGCGCTTAGCTTGCCACCTGTATCCGAGCAAGATGAATTAGATTTGCGCTTTGGTTGCCAACAAGGTGTAGACTTTGTGGCCGCATCCTTTATGCAACGCGCTAAGGATGTAGTGGCTATTCGTCGCATCTTGGAATCTGAACAAAAGGATATTAAGATTATCGCCAAAATTGAAAATGCTGAAGGGGTCAATAATATTGACGAAATCCTCGATGTAGCAGATGGTCTTATGATTGCTCGCGGTGATTTGGGCGTAGAAATTCCAGCCGAAGAAGTACCAGTATTGCAAAAGATGATGATTGAAAAATGTAATCGCCTTGGCAAACCTGTTATTACGGCTACGCAAATGTTGGAATCTATGATTCAAAACCCTCGTCCTACGCGTGCCGAAGCGAGTGATGTGGCCAATGCAATCTTAGATGGCACCGATGCGATTATGTTATCTGGTGAAACTGCTAATGGTGCTTATCCAGTGGAAGCTGTTACGACAATGACACGTATTGCAGAGGTAACGGAGCAATCTGCTATTTATAATCATAAGAGCAGAACGCAGGAAAGTAATGATGTGACAACTACTGAGGCTGTATGTTTTGCCAGTGTGCGCGTTGCCAGTGATCTTGGGGCAGCAGCTATTTTGACATGTACCGAATCTGGTCATACTGCGATTAGTGTGGCTCGTCATCGTCCAGATTGCAAAATTATTGCTATCACACCGCATGATGAAACAATTCGCCGCATGCAATTATGCTGGGGTGTTGAAGCCATCAAGGGCCGTGAAAATATCAACTCTGATGAGATGGTAAAACAGGCGATTACCGGTGCTCTCGGGGCGAATGCCATCAACTCTGGTGATTTAGTTGTCGTGACTGCTGGCGTGCCATCTGGTTCTACAGGTACTACCAATATGATTCGCGTTCATATTGCAGGCAAGGTGTTGTTATCTGGTAATGGTATCTTGCGTAAATCTGCTACGGGTCGCGTATTTATTGCGGCTAATCATAAGAATGATTATGAAAGCTTTCAATCTGGCGATATTCTTGTAGTAGGGACTATGGAACCAGAATTGATGAACATTGCTAAACGAGCGGGAGGTATTGTAGCCGTTGAAGATGGGTACACATCGGATAGTGCTATTGCCGGCATTACGTATGGTATTCCTGTCATCTTAGGCGCCAAAGACGCTTATGACGCATTGCTTGAAGGTGCAGAGGTTACCATCGATGGTGAACGTGGCAAAGTCTTTGCAGGCATTGCGAATGCTAGATAAGCAATATATAATGTAATTAGGTTGGTCATAAAAAGGAGTACGACTATGGATGATAAAGAATGGCGTACCTTTGTAACCGTTGTAGATGAAGGTAATATAACAAAAGCAGCTGAAAAGTTATTTGTTTCGCAACCTGCTTTGAGCTATCGACTGCGTCATTTAGAGGATAGTGTAGGATACTCCTTGTTGCTTCGCACCACAGAAGGCATTGCATTGACGCCACAAGGTGAAATCTATTATGACTATTGCAAACGCATGCTTCATGATCGTGAAGCCTTGGAACATGCGTTGACATCGTCTACTGGTAAGATTCAAGGTACCTTGAAGATTGCATCATCCATCAATTTTGCAGATTATGAATTACCAGCTTTGTTGAAATCGTTCCGCGAACAGTATCCAGATGTGCATATTCAAGTTAAGACAGCTTTCAGCCATCAAGTTGTGAAGATGTTTAATACCGGTGATTGTATGGTGGCGTTTGCACGTGGTGGCTATGAAGTGTCCGGCAGTTCAGAACTGTTGTTGGAAGAACCGTATTGTTTGGTGTACAAAGAACTAGTGCCACCAGAATCGTTAGAGAAGGTGCCCTTTATTCGATACCAAACCGATGCGTCAGTTGCCAATATCATTGAAAAATGGTGTGCCGAGCATTTTGAAGAACCCCCCATTGTGGCGATGGACGTCAATTCCATGAGTACATGTCGACATTTTGTGCGGGCCGGTCTAGGATGGTCTATTCTAACCTATATGGGGCTTGGATCTTGTAAGGACAAAGATATTTATGTTAGTCCATTGCGTAGCAAGGATGGCACGTATATTACGCGTGATACCAATATGGTATACACAAAAGAGTCGGCCAATTTAATTGCTGTCAAAACATTTATCGAGTACGTACGAGATTACTATAAAAAACATACTGTTGTAGATGATAGTATTTTTAGAGAGTATCAATCATAACATGTAAGTGCATGTATACATCTTATTAGAGGTGTATGCATGCATTTTTTTCATTTATGCTTAAAATTCTATGAGAAAAATGCATAAAAAGTATGAATGACAGTTATAAAATTTTTTATGGCCCCTATAAAGGTAATCTATTTTTCAGAAAATGATTATCAACGTATAATGAAAGCATACTAAAACAAGAGTTCATAAGTAATAGTCGCGTATTACGAATTACTTGGGTAGTGTTAGGATGAACAGTATATGCCTATGTTTATAAGAAAGGAAAAAACATGGAAAGACTTGTAAAATTAGCCGTTATCGTGCTAATTCCAATTATCCTCTGGTTTACAACTCCACCAGAAGGGCTTTCTGCGGAAGCGTGGCGCCTCTTTGGTTTCTACATCGCAGGTATCTTAGGTTTGATTTTAAAACCATATCCAATTCAAATTATTTTATTATCCGTATTATCTGCTTCTGCATTATTCATGGACAATGCAAAAGATATTTTGGTAGGTTACGGCTCCACAGCATTGTGGATGATCATTGCAGCCTTCTCCTTGAGCGTTGCATTTGGTAAAACTGGTCTTGGTCACCGTGTAGCGTACCACTTAATCCGTGCATTCGGTTCCACAGTATTGCGTTTAGGCTATGTAACAGCGCTTCTTGACTTAATCTTGTCTCCAGCAACACCTTCTAATACAGCACGTGCAGCTGGTATCGTATATCCTATTAACTTATCCATTGCAGAATCTATTGGTTCTTACCCTGGTGATACTGCAAAACGCGGCGGTTCCTTTATCTTGATGAATGGTTACTTCGTAACAAAGATTACGTCCTTTATGTTCTTAACAGCTATGGCTCCTAATGTGTTGGCACTGGATTTCGTTACTAAGATTACAGGCCTTACTATGAACTGGGTCGAATGGGCAGTGGCTTTGGCCATTCCTGGCCTTGTAATGTTGATTTTTGTTCCTCTTGTAGGCTACTGGATTGACCGTCCTGAAGCTGTAAAAATCGACAATAAGAAATTGGCAGACGAAGGTCTTGCAAAATTAGGACCTATGAAAATGTCTGAAAAAATCTTGGCTGTTGTATTCATCCTTGCTCTTCTTGGTTGGGCATGGCCTTCTATTGGATATTTTTTCCCAGCTATCGCTTTTGATTTGAGTCCTACAGCAGTAGCATTAGTTGCTATGACTGTTGTTTTCTTATCCGGCATCATCACATGGGAAGATATGGTTCAAACAAAAGCTGTTTGGAACACATTCATCTGGTTCGGTGCTATCCTTGGTTTATCCACAGCTTTAACAAAAGCTAAATTCTTTGCTTGGCTTGCTACATTCATGCAAACCAACTTGGCACTCGATGTATCTCCACTTGTAGTAGTATTGATTCTTTCCGCTATCAGCGTTGTAATTCGTTACTTATTCGCTTCTAGTACCGCATATATCGCATCCATGCTTCCTGTATTCTTAACGGTAGGTATGGCAGCCGGTGTTAACCCTGTTATGTTTGGTCTAGTATTGCTTGCTACAAATGCATTTGGTGGTCTCGTAACTCACTACGGTGCATCCCCTGGCCCTATTATCTACTCTGCAGGTTATAATAACTTGAAAGAATGGTGGACTGCTGGTGGTATCCTAGCAATCTTGAGCTGGATTTTACTCTTTGTAATAGGGATCCCTTGGTGGACTTTCATCGGTATGATTTAATCACCATCTAATTTTATACTCATCATTGTTTTTACGGCTTGGGCCAGACTTCGCGACGGTCTGGTCTTTGCCATTTGATATATTTTTTAGTGAAAGGATGTAACATGGCACAATTAGTGAAAGCTGCGCAAGCAGGCTTCGACGAAAAAAATGATGCATTAGTTACGGTAGAACCGATTGCTAGCGGCATCGAAATCGAATTGACTTCCAAAGTTATGCGTCAATATGGAGACCAAATTAAATCTGTTATCTTAAATACAGTTAAAGAAGCCGGTTTTGACGGTGTAAAAGTAACTGTACAAGATAAAAATGCTTGGGATTATACAATTAAAGCTCGCGTGTTGGGCGCATTAGAAAGGGGGAGCAAAGCATAATGGCTAACGATAAAACATTTCCAGAAGTAAAAACTAATCCGCTTACAGAAGCGGCAAAAAAACGCTTATCCCGTTCCATGATGTTCGTTCCTGGTAATACACCAAAAATGATTAACAGTGCTGATATCCACGGCTCTGATTCCATCATGATTGATATCGAAGATTCCGTGCCTATTACAGAAAAGGACACAGCTCGTCTTTTGACTGCAGAAGCATTGAAATCTCGCAAATTCCGTGCAGAAACAGTTGTTCGTATCAACCATCCTACACAAACGCCTTACGGTTATGACGATCTTGATGTAATTGTTCCCGCTAAACCTGATATGATTCGTTTACCTAAAACTGAAGATGTATCTGAAGTTGAAATCGTAGCGAAGAAAATTGAAGAAGTAGAAAAAGCTAATGGTTGGCCAGAAGGTACTATTAACATTATCGTAGCTATCGAATCCGTTCGAGGCTTGTATAACGTTCGTGAAATTTGCCATGGTCCTCGCGTAGTTGCTATCGCTCTTGGCGCAGAAGATTACCGCGCTGACCTTCGCACAGGCAAACATAAACCAGCTGTTGAATTGTTGTTCGCTCGTCAAACAATCCTTCACGCCGCACGCGAAGCAGGTATCCGCGTAATCGATACTGTGTTCTCCGACGTGAAAGACCCTCAAGGCTTCCGTGAAGAAGTTGAATTCATTAAAGCATTGGGTTATGACGGCAAATCTTGCATCCACCCAAGCCAAATCAAAATTATCCACGAAGTATTCACTCCTGATGAAAAAGAAATCGCTCATTCCGTTAAGGTATTGAACAGCTATGCTGATGCATTGCGCAACAATAAAGGCGTAATCTCCGTAGATGGTAAAATGATCGATGGTCCAATCGTAGTTCGTGCGCAACGCGTAGTTGATAAAGCACGTGCAGCAGGCATTAAAGTTGAATTAGAGGAAGGAGCAGAATACGATGTTAAATAAAGTAGGTCGCGATATCCCAACAAATATCCCAGCACTAGAAGGTCGCGAAGTATATCAAGGTGAATTCGCCATTGAACCTAAAGCTCATCGCGCAGGTAAACCTGTACACATGAGCCGTGTTGGTACAAATAAAGTACTTGCTTCTATTGATGAAGCAATCGAAAAAGCTGGCGTAAAAGATGGTATGACATTGTCCTTCCATCATCACTTGCGCAATGGCGACTATGTAATGAAAATGGTTATGGAACGAGTTCAAGCAAAAGGCATTAAAGATATTACAATCGCATCTTCTTCCTTGTCCCCATGCCATGATTTCTTGGTAGAAATGATTCAAGACGGTACTGTAACAGCTATTGAAACATCTGGCTTGCGCGATCGTCTTGGTAAATTCTTAACACAAAACCCTGGCGTATTGAAACGCCCTGTAGTGATTCGCTCTCATGGTGGTCGTGCTCGTGCTATCGAATCTGGCGAAGTTCATATCGACGTAGCTTTCATGGGTGCTCCTACAGCTGACCCACGTGGTAATGCTACTGGTCGTATGGGCAAATCCGCATGTGGTGCACTTGGCTATGCTAAAGTTGACTCCCATTATGCAGATACAACTGTTATCATCACAGATAACTTAGTTGACTATGTACACAACTATGCAATCCCTCAAACTGACGTAGATTATGTTGTTCCTGTTGAAAGCATTGGTGATCCAGAAGGTATCGCTTCTGGTGCGGTAGGTTTCACTAAAAACCCTATCCAAATCAAAATTGCTGAATTAGCTGGTGAATTCCTTGACCAAGCTGGCATTATTAAAGATGGTTTCGTATTCCAATTGGGTGCTGGTGGTGCTCCATTGACTGTGGCGAAATTCATCGCTGAAAAACTTCGCAAACGCGGTGAAGTAGGTGGCTTTGCTATCGGTGGTGCTACTGGTATCTTGACTGGCATGCTTGAAGAAGGTTTGATTCGTGCCATTTATGATACTCAAACATTCGATACTACTGCAGCTGCATCTTTGGATAAAAACCCTGCACATATCGAAATGTCCGCTTCCATGTACGCTAACCCATGGACAGACTGCACTACAAACTACCTAGATGTAGTATTCCTTGGTGCTACTGAAATCGACCTTGATTTCAACGTAAACGTAATGACAGATTCCAACGGTGTATTGATGGGCGCTTCCGGCGGTCACTCCGATACAGCAGCCGGTGCTAAATGTACAGTTATTACTTGCCCATTGATCCGCGGCCGTTTGCCAATGATCCGTGACAAAGTAGCAACTGTAATTACACCAGGCTCCTCCGTTGACGTACTCGTTACTGAATACGGTATCGCAATCAACCCAGCTCGTACTGATTTGATTGAACGCTTCAAAGATAGCAACTTGCCTATCTACACAATCGAAGAATTACAACAATTGGCATTCGACTTAGTTGGTAAACCACAAGATATCCCTGTATCTGACAAAGACGAAGACATCATCGCAATCGTAGAATACCGCGATGGTTCTATTATCGACGTGGTTCGTAAACCGCTATAATTGAAATAAAGACCCTCTCCATGGTCCTAGGACTCACACATGCCTGAAGTTCCTCTACGGACCACGGAGAGGGTCTTTTGTCGTTAGTTTTATTTTTTTACCTAGGGGATGGTGACGCCTTCAGCGGTACAGAGCAAGTGTTTATCGCGGTTCCGCACCACGAGCTCTAGTATATCGGTAGTTGTACGCCTACATGATTGTAGCGGGTGCGGTATTCTACGGATTACGTTTGTGGGGGCCCGATGATGATATTCTTGCGCGTCCAGCTTACGGCTGAACATGGTTCGAATACCATCATCGGGCTATATTTATAACAGTTATATCTTTTAAGTTGTTATGAAATATGGATTATATAATACTTGTGGTACTAGTAATCATTTGATATACTATAAATGAATGGTATGTTATATTTAGCTTTATCTTGCCTGATGTGCAGTATCACTTTCATGGCATGAATCCTGATGATGTAGTTATTCATGCATATAATATGTTGTATTTTATTTTAGAAAATGATAATCCTGTTGGTGATGGTGATACTATTAGCGGCCTAGAGAATGGGGAATTGGATTCAAAAGTGCAATGGACATTGCCGTATGAGGATTCCCTAGTTCAACCGGTGAGAGCAGTGCTTGATGTAAATATGGGCGAATATGCATCGGGCACTCGTTAGTTGTTAATCGATGAAAGGTGTGAACATTATGAGTAATCAACGTATTTTTGATATGGAACTTGTGAAAGTTGAGAGTTTGGAGAAAGCTGTTAGGACGCCATTTTATCAAACTGATTCCACAGGTGGTTCAGTTTGGGTTATTAAACCTGGTCAAACCTTACCAAAGCATTATCATCATAATTCTGATGATATATGGGTTATATTGCAAGGGACAGGGGTGTTTTATCCAACGCCGGATACCGAGGTGCCTTTTACAAAGGGACAAGTTATAGTATCTAAAAAGGGTGAATGTCATGGTGCAAAAAATACTGGAACGGAAGATATTGTCTTTGTGAGTATCGTTGCTCCGGTGCCGTCTGATTATGATCCTGTTACTACTAATTAATATGAAAGTACTTTATAGTATTTTCTTATCTTGTGATAGAGATATATTCATACTATAAAGTGTTTTTTTAGGAGCGATAACAGAAAGTGGGTCACTAGTGAGGTAGAAGGACTCAAATTCTTTATGATTTGGTTTTATACAATGTGTTTTTATGGCGTTGAATAAGAATTTTTAGTATAATATATAGATAGATAACAAACTATATAAACTACAAATAGCAAGGAGGTTCTTATGAATCCATATATGACACAAACGCCAAATGCTAATGATGTAGCATTGGTAGAAAGTATTGTATCTCAACGGTTAAAGGGCTCTATTTTATGGATGGTTGTTGGTTTATTGACCACATTGGGTATTGGTATTGCGACGCTAATGAACCCATCTTGGGCGCGCTTTGCAGCTAGCAATTTCAATATTTTATTGATTGTAGAAGTAGCTGTTGTATTCTTGTTTAGCATGCGCACGTATAAGGCCAATGTTATGTCTTTATATGCGATGTTCTTCATCTATAGTGCATTGAATGGCGTAACCTTATCACTTGTTTCGTTAGCGTATGGCATCATGGAAGCTACTGTACCTGCATTGATAGGGGCGTTGGCATTCTTCGTTGCCTTTTCTATTGTAGGTCTTACGACTAAGAAGAATTTAGCTGGATTAACGCCGTACTTAGTAGCTGCTATCTTTGGCATGATTATCGTAAGTCTCGTGTTTATGGCAGCATCATATTTTTCGATTCCATATCTTAGCTCCATTAGCTATAGCACAATTAGTTTGATTCTTGGCTACGTTGGGGTCGTGGTATTTTCCATCTTTACGGCTGTTGATATGAACATGATTAAAAACAGCGTGACTCAATTGGCACTATCTGAAGATGAAACGATTTTAGATCGTATTGAAATTGCTGGTGCACTTAGCTTGTATCTCGATTTCATTAACTTGTTCTTATCCTTGTTACGCATCTTTGGTAACAGACGTTAATTTACGAATACTGTATGTGAAAGCACCTTATATACTACTATAAATCTCAGAGGAGATTCTATATAGCAGCTATAAGGTGCTTTTTGTATGCTACATATTCAAATTTATTATCTCTATATTCTATACAATATCATTGACAGAGGACATTTGTTTTTTTTAATATATTATGGTAAGTATCATATAGTAAGTAGAAAGGATTCATATGAACTCATCATCTCTACCAGAGTCTCGAAGTGGGGCTATTGATTTTAAGGATTTTACACGGCGGCGCATGTTGCATGTAATCCTACCATTATTTATTGTTTCTATTATTGCCTTTTTAGACCGCGTGAATATCGCTTATGCAGGTTTGACCATGAAGGAAAATTTACCATGGTTAACGCCAGAAGTATTCGGTATGGGCGCAGGTATTTTCTTTATTGGCTATGTTTTATTTGAAGTGCCGGCTTCACTGTTAGCGTCAAGATTCAATGCCATGCATTGGGTGGCGCGTATTATGTTTAGTTGGGGCATTGTGTGTGTCCTAATGACAACAATGACGACAGAGTGGGAGTTCTTCTTATATCGATTCCTGTTAGGTTTATGTGAAGCGTCATTATATCCAGTTATTTATTCCTTATTAATACCTAATTGGTTTTTACCGAGAGAGCGGGCAAAAGCAATTTCCTTAATGCTTACATCTCTATTGTTCTCTAATATTATCGGTGGTCCATTAGCAGGTGTATTGCTCGATACGACCTTCTTTGGTTTACACGGATGGCGCACATTGTTTATTGTAGAAGCAATACCAGCCGTTGTGTTTGCTTTCATTTTTGCATTCTGGATGAAAGAAAAACCAGAAGAGGCTGCTTGGGTAACTGCTGCGGAGAAAGCATATATCAAAGAAGAGCTTGCTAAGGAAGAAGCTGAAAAACAATCCGTAAAGAAATACACAATTTGGCAAGCCTTGAAAGATCCAAAGGTATTGCGATTAGCATTGATTTATTTCTTGTGGGTTATTGGGTTCTGGGGATTCAGTTTCTGGATGCCACAAGTGCTTAAAAGCTTATCCGGCTGGCCACCAAGTGTTGTAGCGTGGTCGATTGCTATTCCAATGAGTGCCGCCTTATTGGTACAAGTTTTCTGTGGCTATTCCTCAGAGAAACGAAATGAAAAACGTTGGCATGTGGCGACCACATTATTTGTTGGTACCATAGGTTTTATTGCTACCCCACATAGTCCATCACCTGAAATTAGCTTGTTATTCATCTGTTTAACGGCTGTAGGCGTATATGGCGGCATGGGCGTATGGTGGACAATGCCGACTACATTCCTATCTGGCGCTGCTGCAGCAGGTGCGATGGGGCTCATCAACTCATCTGGTAATATGGGTGGCTGGGTTGGCCCATATATGCTCGGTTTCATCAATGGCCACACAGGTAGCTTTACCATGGGTTATTATGTGATGGGTGCATGCATGTTCTTAGCAGGCCTTTTGGTATTAACATTGCCAAAATCTATGGAACATAAGGATGACTAGATAACACACCATATTATATTAATATAAAAAGAGCTATATCATTCATATACTCACTCATTGTAAGGGGATATGTTTGATATAGCTCTTTGTTTTATTTTTTTACATCTGGTACTTTGCCAGGATTCATATCTAGGTTAAGGTCTGTGGATTTTAACGGATTAGGATCTCCATCAGGAGAGATAACCTTGAGTTCTGGATGTAACCATTCCAGTTGTTTTAGTTCCCAATCATATCTAGCACCATCATTTTGTAATTGGCGGATATATTTCTGTAGTTCCTCGATTTGATCGCTGTGTTTATTAGCCATGCCTTCTAAAATATATAGGCGTCCCGCTACACTATCTACAGTTGAACCGTCGTGATCTTCATCGACGCGCCATTGTAGTTCCGATATTTGAACTTGCTGAATGATGATGACGATGATGAGAACTATGATAACTGCCCACATGGGCGTTTCCTTAGCTTTCAAAAGGGCCCGCAATTTAGTTGCGAGCCCAGATGGTTTGTTCATTATTTATGAGCCTCCAATTGTAGACCAGGTAATGGCAATTTGGAGTTTACAAAGTCTAACCACAAGCGAGAAGCGTGGGAGAGGTAATGACCTTTCTTCCAGATTACATATAAGGTATGGATGATTTCTGGAACGAGAGGTCGTACCACAACCTTGGACCCAACCTCTGTATTCTCGCCAACCTCAGGGCAGAGGCGAGATGGTAATAAGGCGATAGCAAGATCTGCACTTACTGTTTGTAACATGAGGTCACGTTGGCTTGTTTCAAATACGATATGAGGTTGGAACCCTGTATGTTTACAAGCTTTAATAATTTCATCATGTAAATTGAAATCATCTTTGTGAAGTACGAAGGATTCATCTGAAAGCATATCCAATCGAATTTCTGGTTCCTTCGCAAGTGGGCTAGTTTTAGGAACGATAACGGATAATGGGTCAGATGTGAGATAGAAGGATTCAAATTCCTTAGGATTTGGTTTCGTACAGATGATACCGATATCAATCAAACCTTCTTGTACACTGATTTCGACCTTCTTAGAACCTTGTTCATATAATTCTAAATCGATTTGTGGATATACCTTTTTAAATTCACCTAAAAGCTGTGCAAAGATTGGTGCATCGGTAATAGGTGGGATACCAATTCGGATGGAACCTTGCTCCAAACGAAACTCGTTTTCAAAATCTGTTTTTAAATGTTCAAACATAAATACAACACGTTTAGCATGTGTTAAAAAGATGGTACCTCCATCAGTGAGTTCTACGGATTTAGCATTACGCATGAAGAGAACAACACCAAGTTCGTCTTCTAAGGCTTTAATTGTACGGCTAATCGCGGATTGTGAGATGTGTAAGTTTCTTGCTGCTTTACTAAAACTCTTTTGATCAGCCACTTCTACGAAGTATTTTAAATGGTGGAAATCCATAACTAACCCCCTAATATATAAAAGATATTACAAACCTAATTTAAAAATTGATTTTGATAAATGAGAATAATTATTACTGAAACGCAATTAGCTATTACTTTAAGTAAAGCATGAATAGCGATATTGGCAAGGCGCCAAGCGCTGTATGTATTGCGTTGATATAGCCCACCACGTTATAATGAGTTTATAGGGCTATATCAAGTTATGATATTAGGAATTATGGTTGTGCCCACTACAAAATAGTTTGTACTACATAATGCCATAAATATATATAACATATATATTATTGCATTATTTTTTCATGTACGCAAGTTTGTAATGGTTGTTATTCCTAAACATAATGATAGATTAAGCAAGTGTTCTATTTTTGCTAAATGCTTAAGGAGGCAATAATCACATGAGTCGTAAATTTAAAACTATGGACGGCAACCAAGCGGCTGCTCACGTTTCTTATGGTTTTACAGAAGTTGCTGCGATTTACCCAATCACTCCATCTTCTCCAATGCCAGAACACATTGACGAATGGGCTGCATCTGGTCGTAAAAACATCTTCGGTAACACTGTTCAAGTTGTAGAAATGCAATCTGAAGCAGGCGCTGCTGCTGCTGTTCACGGTTCCTTGCAAGCTGGTGCATTAACAACAACTTTCACATCTTCCCAAGGTTTGTTATTGATGCTTCCTAACTTATACAAAGTAGCAGGCGAATTACTTCCAGGCGTATTCCAAGTAGCTGCTCGTGCATTAGCTGCACATGCATTGGCTATCTTCGGTGACCACCAAGACGTAATGGCTGCTCGTGCAGCTGGCTGCGCTATGCTTGCAGAATCCTCCGTACAAGAAGTAATGGACTTGTCTGCAGTAGCTCACTTAACAGCTATTAAAACTCGTGTACCGTTCATCAACTTCTTTGACGGTTTCCGTACATCCCATGAAATTCAAAAAATTCAAATCTGGGACTATGAAGAATTAAAACCATTAGTAGATATGGAAGCAGTTCAAGCATTCCGTAAAAACGCTTTGAACCCAGATGCTCCTGTAACTCGTGGTACTGCAGAAAACCCTGACGTTTACTTCCAACATCGTGAAGCATCCAATAAATTCTACTTGAACGTTCCTGACGTTGTAGAATACTACATGAACGAAATCAACAAATTGGCTGGTACTAACTACCAATTGTTCAACTACGTAGGTGCTCCTGATGCAACTGACGTAATCGTTACTATGGGTTCCTCCGCACAAGTAGTAGAATCCACTGTAAATTACTTAAATAAATTGGGTCGCAAAGTTGGTTTCATCAACGTTCACTTGTTCCGTCCATTCGCAACAGATCGTTTGTTGAAAGCTCTTCCTCAAACTGTAGAACGCATCGCTGTTCTTGACCGTACAAAAGAACCAGGCGCTTTAGCTGAACCATTGTTCTTAGACGTTCAAGCTGCTGTAGTTGATGGTGGCCGTAACATCAAAGTTATCGCTGGCCGTTATGGTTTGAGCTCCAAAGACGTTATCCCTGCAGACATCGTTGCTGTATTCGATAACTTAGCTGCTGACAATGGCAAGAAATTCTTCACATTGGGTATCAATGATGATGTTACATTCTTGTCCTTAGATCGTGCTGAAGGCGTAGAAGTTGAAACTCCTGGTTTGACTGAATGTAAATTCTGGGGCTTCGGTTCTGACGGTACTGTAGGTGCGAACAAATCCGCTATCAAAATCATCGGTGACCACACTGACTTGTATGCACAAGCATACTTCGATTACGACTCCAAAAAATCTGGTGGCGTAACAATGTCTCACCTTCGTTTTGGTACTAACCCAATCAACTTACCTTACTTGATTACTGAACCTCAATTCGTAGCATGTCACCGTCAATCCTACGTACATGAATACGACTTACTTCGCGGTATCAAAAAAGGCGGTACATTCTTATTGAACTGTACTTGGTCCCCAGAAGAATTGAACGAACATTTACCTGCTAAATTACGTCGTCAAATCGCAGAAAAAGAATTGAACTTCTACATCATCAATGCTGCGAAAATCGCTGCTGAAATCGGCTTAGGCGGTCGTATCAACATGGTAACTCAAGCTGCATTCTTCAAATTGACTGAAATCATCCCTGTAGATGACGCTATCAAATACTTGAAAGAATCCGTAGTTACTTCCTATGGTAAAAAAGGTCAAAACATCGTTGACATGAACAACGCTGCTATCGACCAAGGCGTTGGTGCTCTTGTAAAAGTAGACGTTCCAGCTGACTGGAAAAACGCTGTTGATGAAGGTGGTCACAAAGCTAAACCAGGCTGTGAATCCTGCCCATCTTTCGTTCAAAACATTGCACAACCAATCAATGCACAAGCTGGTTATGATCTTCCTGTATCCACATTCGCTGGTTACGAAGATGGTACATTACCTGCTGGTACTGCTAAATTCGAAAAACGCGGTCCTGCATTGTTCGTTCCAAAATGGATGCCAGAAAACTGTATTCAATGTAACCAATGTTCCTTCGTATGTCCACATGCTACAATTCGTCCAATCTTGGCAACTGAAGAAGAAGTGGCTGCAGCTCCAGAACATTTCGATACAATCCCTGCATTGGGCGCTAAAGACCTTCAATTCCGTATCGCAGTATCCCCATTAGATTGCTTGGGTTGCGGTAACTGTGTTGATATCTGTCCAGCTCCTAAAGGCAAAGCTATCGTAATGACTTCTATCGATTCCGAAATCGAACAAGCTGAAGCTTGGAACTACGCTGTTAACCTTCCTGTAAAAGAAAACCCTATGAAGAAGGAAACTGTTAAAGGTTCCCAATTTGAACAACCATTGTTCGAATTCTCTGGTGCTTGTGCAGGTTGTGGTGAAACTCCATACGCTAAATTGTTAACTCAATTGTTCGGCGATCGTATGATGATTGCGAATGCTACTGGTTGTTCCTCCATTTGGGGTGCTTCCATGCCAGCTTCTCCATACACAACTAACCAACAAGGTCAAGGTCCTTCCTGGGCAAACTCCTTGTTCGAAGATAATGCTGAATACGGCTATGGTATGTACATCGGCGTTAAGAAAATCCGTGAACAATTGCTTGAAGTAGCTAAGAAAGCTGTTGAAACAGCATCTGGCGAATTGAAAGAAGCATTGGAACAATGGATTGAATTCGCTAACCTTGGCGCAGCTACTCGTCAACGTTCCGCACGTTTGGTAGCAGCAATCGAAGCTGAAGGTGCTACAACTCCAGAATTGAAAGAAATCCTTGAAAAGAAACAATTCTTAATCAAACGTTCTCACTGGATCTTCGGTGGTGACGGTTGGGCTTACGATATCGGTTTCGGCGGTGTTGACCATGTATTAGCTTCTGGCGAAGACATCAACATCTGGGTATTCGATACTGAAGTATACTCCAACACTGGTGGTCAATCCTCCAAATCTACTCATGAAGCTGCTGTAGCTCAATTCGCTGCATCTGGTAAACGTACTAAGAAGAAAGACCTTGGCATGATGGCTATGTCTTATGGTTATGTATACGTAGCACAAGTTGCTATGGGTGCAGACAAAAACCAATTGATGAAAGCTGTTACAGAAGCTGAAGCTTATCCAGGTCCTTCCTTGATCATCGCTTACAGCCCATGTATCAACCATGGTATCAAAGCTGGTATGGGTAAAGCTCAAGAAGAACAACGCAAAGCAGTTGCTTGTGGTTACTGGGATCTTTACAGATACAACCCTCAACTTAAAGCTGAAGGTAAAAACCCATTCTCCTTGGATTCCAAAGAAGGCAACTACGACGAATTCCAAAACTTCCTTAAAGGTGAAGTTCGTTACGCTTCCTTGGCGAAAGCTGCTCCTGACGCTGCAGAAGAATTATTCGCTAAATGTGAAGAAGACGCTAAAGAACGTCGCTTAAGCTATGTTCGCTTACAAAAAGGTTTTGACGAAGTTAAATAATTAATTTCTCTAAACTGCATATACAAGAGGCATCCTCAATGAGGATGCCTCTTTTGCATCTATCATCCTTATGAATAGGTGTATAGTACGCATGATTTTGGTATAATAGATAGTATATATGTGTATTATTCATGTATTGTTTATACAATATATGTTTTTAATGATAGAGGATATTATGACTGCGAATACAAATGACGTACAACAAACCATTTATAGTGAATTAGGCTATAAATCAATGCCATTCCCATATACTACACCAGCCACTCTCGAAGCTTATGCGGCTCTAGTGGGCATTTCAGCACCTAACCCAAAAACTGCTAGAGTGTTAGAGCTAGGCGCAACCTATGGTGGCAATATTATTTCTCAAGCATTATTTAATCCAGATGCTACCTTCGTAGGTATTGAGCTTTCACAAGAACAAGTAGAAAAGGGCAATGAAGTCATCGCTAATGCAGGTTTAACCAATGTATCTCTTATTCAATCAGACATCGCATCTATTGGTAGTGAAATAGGTACATTTGATTATATTATTGCTCATGGTGTATATTCTTGGGTTGATGACGGTGTCAAAGAGGCGTTGTTGCGCCTTATCAATGAACATTTAGCAGAGGATGGCATTGCCTATGTGTCGTATAACACATATCCTGGTTGGCATACGATGGAAGAAGTACGTCAATTGATGATGTTCAGCAACCGTGATAAAACTCAGTTTAATCACAAGGAAAAGGTTCTGCATGGCAAAACAATTGGCAGCATCGTAGGTAGTCAAATTTTAAAATATGACAATCTAAAGGAACGAAACAGTAAATTCTTAGGTGCTCTTCGTTCTGTTATGCAAAAAGATGAATACTATGTTGGTCACGATCATTTAGAGCCTAATAATGATCCTGTATATTTCTATCAATTTAATGACCATTTAGGAGCGCATAATTTGGCATACCTATGTGATGCTGATTTAACTTTATCTATGGTGCGTAGCTTTGATGCTGATATTGCGGATACACTAGATAAACTCGCACCTAATGACCATGTAGCTCAAGAGCAGTATTTAGATTTTATGCTAGATACGACCTTTAGAAAATCTATTATATGTAAAGCTAAGCACGCAGAATCTGTAACTTACGACATGGGAACTCCTGAACTTGTAAATTCCGTACCTATGCGAACCATTATTAACAGCTTTACCTATACAATTCTCTTCAATGAAGAAGCATTGTCCATGTTTGAAAATGATATCGTGCGCGATACATTCCAGTCCATTATTAAGGATGGTGGTCAGTTTAATATGATCGAGGCTTTAGCTATTGTGAAAGCTGCTAATGATGCTGCTAAGGGCGATGATGAAAGCCTAGAAGCCGCTGTTAATGCGTTATATGTTGCGATGGCAGAACATATTGTACGCGGTGGCTTACGTTTCTTGAAACATCCACATCCTAAAGCTTACTATATGGAGGGCCAATCCTTTGTGCCTGCTAGATTTACTAAGTTTGTGAAAGCTTTAGTTGAATCTGGCACAGACATCATGTATGGGGCTACCTCTGAAAATGAAGCCGTAGAAAATCTATCCGATGAAGATTTGATGTTTATGGAAATCCTTAATAAACCAAAGGCAAAATCTACTATCGTTAACGCGATTAAGAAGAATATCTTTGGTGGTGCGCAAGCTGGTCAGGCAAAGAATCAAACGGCTATGGCTGAGGCATTCTATGCTGAGTTGACGAAACGTATGGAAACATTAGGCTATTTAGAAAATAAAATTAAATAAGGTTCTTTCCCGTGTAGCACGATAATAATGTGCGATAAGGTATAGATAAAGGCTAATTCTCAATATATAGAATTAGCCTTTATTTTTATGTTCAATATTTTCTTTTTATTTTATAAATATTACATTTTGTTATGTTAAGTTGCATAAAAGATATAGGAAAGATGAAGAAATGAATGAAAAATACATGAAGTAAACATGACTTTTATGATATACTTTGTATGAGTGATTTTGTGTACATATAATAATATGGTCATAGTAGGCCATATTTTGTTGTTAGTTAGTATAAGTATATTGTAAAAGGAGTTTTTCCATGGCATCTAAAAAGGCAGTACTAGTATATATACTAGAAATCCTACGAGATGAAACAGATGCAAATCATACATTATCTCAAGAGGAAATTCGTAGCATCTTAGCGAAGAAATATGAATTGACGGTAGATCGTAAAACCTTAGGGCGTCATCTAAATGATTTATATGAATCTGGTAATTTTAATATTGAATGTGAAGAATCTGCACTAGGTACAGATGGTTCGATTCGTCGCACCAATTTTTATATGATTCATCCCTTTGAAGAGGCTGAGTTACATTTGTTAATCGATGGCCTATTAGCATCACGTCATATTAGTGTAAATCAGCGTAAAGATTTGATTGATAAGGTATCTGCCTTGGGAGGCTGTTATTTTAAATCCCATGGAAAACAAATTAAGAGTACTCCTGATTCTCTTGTGAGAAGTCAGGACCTATTCCTAAATATTGATCTCATTGAAAAAGCGGTGACGGAAGGGAGAAAAATTTCGTTAGTCTATTATCAGCCTAGTACAGATAATAAATTATATCCTAATCTTGATTATGCAGGTAATGAGCGAAATTATATTTTTAACCCCTACCAATTAGTATCTAGTCGAGGACTCTACTACTTGGTAGGTAACCATGATAACCATGATGATATGTCTACACTACGTGTAGATCGAATTGGCAACATTAAGTTATTGGATATTCGCCGTAAGCCATTGCGTGAAATCCAAGGCTATCACAATCAAAATACCTTTGATGTAGATAGATACATGAAAGAACATATCTATATGTTTGGTGGTGAATCAGTAACGGTAGTGTTTGAAGCAAAACGAAGTATCGTTAACCAAATTCTCGATTGGTTTGATGGAAATGTAACATTTTTAAACGAGACCCCTCAAAAGGTGGAGTGTCGTGTTCATGTTAATCGGGAGGCTTTCAAATATTGGGCACTACAATATATGCAAAGCGTGAAAGTATTATCACCAGCATCATTAGTGTTCGATGTGCGTGAAGCTATTCGTGATGGATTATCACAATATGTATAAGAAGAAGGGCTGTAAGTATAACAGCCCTTTATTACGAAAAAGGAGCTATTGAGAAATCAATAGCTCCTTTTGTGCATTCTTAGAGAATATGCAATTTTTCTGCTTCTTTATAATCTTTTAATACTGGTCTTGGTGGTAATTTGTCTAAAATGCTGACAAGGTAAATTGCAATGGATGAGAATAAAAATCCTGGTACAATTTCGTAAAGTCCAAAGAATGCAAATTGTTTCCAAATTAGGACTGTAAGACCACCCACAACGATGCCCGCAATACAACCGCGGCGCGTCATGCGTTTCCAGAATAGGGAGAAGATGATAGCAGGGCCAAACGCGGCACCAAAACCAGCCCAAGCATAGGCAACCATCGTAAGGATGAGGCTATCTGGATTTAATGCTAAGAAAATGGATATGGCCGCAACCAACAATACAACAATACGGCTTACAAGCACGAGTTCTTTGTCGGTTGCCGTTTTGTGAATGATATTAGCGTAAAAATCATTAGCAATAGCAGAGGCTGTTACTAATAGTTGAGCGGATGCAGTACTCATGATAGCTGCAAGTACAGCAGACCAGATAAGGCCAGCCATAAATGGCGAAAATAAACGTTCCGTCATAACGAGGAATATCGTCTCTGCATCTGTACCAACTAATTTTTCTGGTAACATATATACATGACCGATGAGGCCTACGAAAATAGCTGCTAATAAGGAAAGAATAACCCAAACCATAGCAATATTTGTAGATTTTTTTAGTTCCTTCGCATCGGAAATCGCCATGAAGCGAACTAAGATATGTGGCTGACCGAAGTAGCCAAGCCCCCAACCAAGGGAAGAGATGATGCCGATGACAAGAGCAAACATATCATTCGTATCACCCCAGAGGTTTAATCCTTGAGGAAATTCACTTTGGATGAGTTGCATCGTATCAATAGGACCACCTAAGTACATAGCCGCCGTAATAGGTACAGCTAAGATGGCGAAGAACATCAACGCCCCTTGAATACAGTCCGTCCAAGATACGGCAAGGAAACCTCCGAGGAAGGTATAAAATACTACAATGCCCGCCGTAATAAAGAGGGAGACCGTATAGTCTAAACCGAAGATGGTATTGAATAATTTGCCTCCTGCCACAAATCCAGAGGATGTGTAGATGAGGAAGAAGATTAATATAAATAATGCGGAAATAACAGCTACCGAATGGGATTGATCGTGGAACCGATTTTTTAAATAATCCGGTAATGTTAGGCTGTCGCTAGCTACCTCCGTATGGTTACGCAATCTACGGGATACGAATCGCCAGTTGGCCCAGGTGCCCAAGGTAAGTCCTACGGCAATCCATACACCGGAAATACCCGTAGTATAGGCCAAGCCCGGTACCCCCATAAGCATCCAACCACTCATGTCGGAGGCTTCGGCACTGAGTGCCGTAATCCACGGTCCTAGCTGTCTACCGCCCAATATATAGTCACCAATACTGTTCGATTTGCGATAATAGTAGACCCCGATGTACATCATCAGTCCTAAATACAAGGCAAAGGCGATTATGATCATTATGTTGTTGTGTGTCATGCCTATATAAAACCTCCTTAGGGTTGTTCACCACGTTAAAATATATACTAATTATTGTATCATAAATTGCCATTCTATAGGATATGTAAATCATATAATTTATTGGTAAATATTGATGATATTGTTAAAATTACTAAACAGTATTATATGAAAATAATTCAAAAAACACCTCAAAAAATGATACAATAAATAGACACGATATTTCATTTTGATATGGCATATAACATTGTTAATTTTGTACACATAGGAAAGGAGGTATACCGATGGAGGCTATTAATTCTCGTGATAGAGCGTTACAACTACTGCAAACCTACTTTGGGTATACATCCTTTCGGCCCGCTCAGGAGGCTCCTGTAGAGTCTTTATTAAAGAACGAGGATGTAGTGGCCATCATGCCTACTGGGGCAGGTAAATCGATATGCTTTCAAATTCCAGCTCTTTGTAAATCGGGGCTTACCGTCGTATTCTCGCCCTTAATATCTTTGATGAAAGACCAAGTTGATGGCTTGGTGGATCAAAATATACCGGCTGCCTTAATCAATAGTACATTAACGCAAACAGAATTTAATAAGACCATGTACCATGTACGTAGTGGGAATATTAAATTATTATATATTGCACCAGAGCGATTAGGTTCTAATTTTTTCTGCAATGTGTTACGCTCCATGCCAATTTCTCAAGTTATTGTCGATGAGGCGCATTGTATCTCTCAGTGGGGTCATGATTTTAGACCTTCCTATCGCTTGATAGGCGATTGGCTGGCCAGTTTACCTAAACGTCCCGTGGTGGGGGCTTTCACAGCGACGGCTACGAAGGCCGTAGAGAATGATATTAAAACATTATTAGGTCTCGATCATGCGAATGTATATGTTACGGGATTTGATAGGCCGAATTTATCGTTTTCCGTCGTGCGCACACCAAAGCGCATGGATTATGTAGTCGATTATGTGCGGCGGCATAGTCATGAAAATGGTATCATCTATTGCTCTACGCGCAAGGATGTAGAACGAGTCTACGATAATTTGACGCGTGCCGGAATCCAAACTGGATATTACCATGCCGGATTATCCGATGAGATGCGCAAAGATATGCAAAATAAATACGCCTTCGACCAATTACAAGTTATGGTAGCTACCAACGCATTTGGCATGGGCATCGATAAGAGTAATGTGCGGTATGTGTTGCATTACCAAATGCCGCGTAATATGGAGTCCTATTATCAAGAGGCGGGCCGTGCTGGACGCGACGGCGCACCGGCAGAATGTATTCTGCTCTATAGTGGGCAAGATGTGCGCGTTCATAAGTATTTGATTGAACAAGGTCATTTAGAACCACAGCGTGAGCAGGTAGAACTTAGAAAACTGCAGTCCATGATTGATTACTGTTTTTGTAGTACTTGCCTAAGAAAATATATGCTCGCCTATTTTGGTGAAATCGTTCCGTGGCTCGAATGCAGTAACTGTAGTTCCTGTAATACAAAAGGGGAACGTGTTAATGTCACGAAAGAGGCAAAGGCCATATTCCGTGCCATTATCGCCACCGAGGAGCGGTATGGTGCCTCTATGATTTCGTCCATCGTGCGCGGAGAACGGACTGATCGCATTACGAGGGCAGGTCTTGATGCCTTATCTGTATTTGGGTATTTATCGGATGTAGGGGATAAGGAGATTAAGGGCCTCATACAACAATTTGTGGCCTCTGGATACTTGCGGAGTTCTATGGGAAAATATCCGGTCTTATCCGTTACCGCCGGTGCAGAAGAGGTTCTAGCAGGACATAAAGAGGTAGAAGAAATTAGGCAAGAGGTTATCGTGCCATCTCGTAAAACGAAAAAATCAGCCTCTATCTCTCGCTCCGAAGTACCCCGTTCTGGTTCTGGTGGGCTATTTGAACATTTACGTCAACATCGCAAACAATTGGCATCGCAACTTAGTGTGCCGCCGTATATTATATTCCCTGACACGGTGCTTATCGATTTAGCCAATATACGGCCTAAAACATTAGGCGAATTTGGCAATATAAAGGGCGTAGGGGAAGCAAAATTAAAGAAATATGGACTTTCATTTTTAGAGGCCATTTCACAATATAAGGGGTAACAAATTGGCGTTTCTATAACGCTATATTGAGTGATTTCTAATATGATTAGGGGGAACTATGAGCTTAGCAGATACACAATATCTCAATATTATTGAAAATATATTAGATCATGGCATATATGGTCAAAATAGAACAGGCATAGCCACATATAAATTGCCACAACAAATTATGCAGTTTGATTTACAAGAGGAATTTCCAATTTTAACTACAAAATTTGTGGCTTTCAAAACAGCCGTGAAAGAATTGTTATGGATTTGGCAAATGCAGTCTAATGATGTGCGTAAATTACAAGATATGAATGTCCATGTATGGGATGAATGGATGCGCGAAGATGGGACTATTGGTAAGGCCTATGGTTATCAAATTGCTAAATACAAACAATTGGATAATCTCATCAAAACTATAAAAGAGGATCCAGATAGTCGCCGCATGATTGTTACATTATGGAATATTGAGGATTTGCCTGATATGGCTTTGCAACCTTGTGCGTATGAAACATTGTGGGATGTAGGCAATGGCTATTTAAACTGCATGCTCATCCAACGCAGTGGTGATATGGGGCTTGGTGTTCCATTTAATACGGCTCAATATGCAGCACTCTTATGTATGATTGCTCAAGTGACTGGTTTGAAGCCTGGTAAGTTTACCCATGTTATTAATAATGCACATATTTACGAAAATCATGTGGATGCATTGCGCGAGCAATTGTCTCGTCGAGATCAAGCGTTGCCAGCTCCAAAAATTCGTGTAAATTCAGAGATTACTGACTTTTATGATTTCACACCGGATGATATCGTGTTAGAAGGGTATGAACATTTAGGCAAATTGGCTATGACTGTAGCCGTATAGGGGGATACTATGTTAGCACTTATCGTAGCGGTGGCACATCATCGCGTTATCGGCAAGGATAATTCTCTGATTTGGCATTTGCCCAATGATTTGAAATTTTTCAAGGAAAAAACGACGGGCCACGTTATTATTATGGGACGTAAGACCTTTGAAAGCTTGCCCTTTTTATTGCCTGATCGGGAACATTGGGTGATTACAAAAAATAAAGGTTTTAATGCACCGGAAGGGGTACGTGTATTTTCTTCACCCGAAGCTGTTGTAGAGGCTGCTAAAGAGATGGATGTGGCCTATGTTATTGGGGGCGCACAAATCTACGAAGCTTTTTTACCGTATGTAGATGTAATGCACATTACGGAGGTTGACCATGAATTTGAAGGAGATGCTCATTTTCCTGCATTTGATGCGTCAGCTTTCACAATTACCTCCGTTGTAGAGGGGACGGCAGATGATAAAAATAAATATCCTCATCGATTTGTAACATATGAAAGAAAAGGACATAACTAATGGAATCAATGTTTGCCATTATTGCAAAGGAATTGGGTGTTAAGCCTGGTCAAGTAGAATCAGCGGTTACTCTCTTAGATGAAGGTAACACGGTGCCATTCATCGCTCGTTACAGAAAAGAAGTAACAGGCGAATTACAAGATGAACAACTGCGAACTATCGAGGAACGCATTAAATATTTGCGCAATTTAGAAGCACGGCGTCAAGAAATCATCAATGCTATTACGGAACAAGAAAAGATGACCGATGAATTGATGGCATCTTTGATGAAAGCTGTAAAATTACAAGAATTAGAGGATTTGTATTTACCATATCGACCTAAGAAACGGACACGGGCCATGATTGCCCGTGAACGCGGACTAGAGCCTTTAGCAGATATGATTTTGAATGATACGGTTACAACTGGTAATCCTCTAGATATCGCAAGAGAGTATATTTCTGAAGAGGTGCCTACACCGGAGGACGCCATTCAAGGTGCGTCGGACATCGTTGCAGAAATTGTCAGCGACAGTGCAGATTTTCGCGCTACTCTTCGTAAGCGTATGTGGAAGGAAGGTTTTATCCAAGCAGAACTCGTGGAAGATAATGAACACAAGGACCAATTCCTTCAATATAATGAGTATGCTGAACCGGTTCGTCAGATGCCGTCCCATCGTATCTTAGCGGTTAATCGAGGCGAAAAATTAGGGGCTCTTAAATTGGCCCTAACCGTACCCGATGAATCTTATATTCAATACATGGTGCGTGGTATTACTAAAAATGAACAATCTATTTTTAGTGATGTGAAAGCTAGCGCCGTAGCAGATGCGTATAAACGCTTGATGTTTCCTGCTCTTGAACGGGATATTCGCAATGAATTAACCGAATCTGCAGATGAGCAAGCAATTAAGGTATTTGGTGTAAATCTTAAAAATTTATTGTTACAACCGCCATTGGCCGGCCATGTTATTATGGGCCTCGACCCAGGGTATCGTACAGGTTGTAAGATGGCTATTATCGATGCGCAAGGGAATGTACTCGATTATGGTGCTTACTATTTAACGAATAGCGAAAAGCTAAAACAAGAAGCACAAAAGAAATTAGCGGAAAAGATTCGCAAATTCAATGTTACCTTATTGTCCATTGGTAACGGTACTGCCTCGTATGAAACAGAACAATTTGCGTCTAAGATGATTGAAGAGGAAAAATTAGATTGCCACTACATCATTACTAATGAGGCGGGTGCATCTGTATATTCTGCATCAAAATTGGCTATTGATGAATTGCCAGATTTAGACGTAACGATTCGCGGCGCCGTATCCATCGCTCGTCGTGTACAAGATCCATTGGCAGAGTCTGTTAAAATCGATCCTAAATCTATTGGGGTTGGTCAATACCAACATGATGTAAATCAAAAGCAATTAACTCATACATTAGACCAAGTAGTTGAATCTGTAGTTAACCATGTTGGGGTAGAGCTTAATACGGCATCTCCGGCGATTTTGCAGCATATTGCAGGCATTTCTGGTACGGTAGCAAAAAATATTGTAGCATTCCGTCAAGAAAATGGTGGATTTACTAGTCGTAAGCAACTATTAAAGGTTCCTCGCTTAGGTCCTGCAGCATTTACTCAGTGTGCTGGTTTCTTGCGATTAAATGGTGCTAAGAATCCATTGGATAATACATCTGTTCACCCTGAGTCTTATGAGTTGGCAGAACGTATTATTGGTGAATTAGGTTTTACATTAAAGGATTTACAAGATAAATCCCAACTTGAAGCATTACAGGTTAAATTACCATTGGTTGATGTAGATAAGATGGCGCATAAGCTTGATGCGGGTATTCCTACTGTGCGAGATATCATTGCAGCTCTTGCTAAACCAGGTCGTGACCCTCGTGAGGATTTACCAGCACCTCTGACGCGTAAGCATGTGGTTAGCCTTGAGGATATTAAAGTTGGTACAGTTGTTAAAGGTACGGTGCATAATGTAGTAGACTTTGGTGCCTTTATTGATTTTGGTTTAAAAACGAATGGTTTATTACATCGTAGCGAACTATGCACGGCGAAACAACATCCTTCTGATGTACTTGCTGTAGGCGATATTATTGAAGCTGAGATCATCTCTGTTGATGTAAAACGAAATCGTATCGGATTATCCGTCAAGTCATTGAGAAATAAAGACAAGAAAAAGGCCTAATTTTGTTAGGGTAATTCGTAAAAAATTATACATGTCAAAATTGAACATGATTAAAAGGAGTCCTTTAGGTAATAGAGGACTCCTTTTTTGTGTACTCTGTTATCATAAATAGTGATAAGTATATCGATTTTGATATAGAATAAAACTATTGAGAATATTATAAAATCGTTATATCGAAAATTATAAAATAGATTGAAATAATTAGATATTGGGTGTATGATGAACTCATAGAAGATAATTAATAGTCGTTATCCATTAAAGGAGGAAGTACTATGAGTTTACATATTAAAGAAAGATATGGCCTTTTAATCAATAATGAATGGGTACCTGCATCTGATGGTGCTGAATTTAATGTATATAACCCTGCTAATGGCGAGCAACTTGCTGTTTGTGCAGAAGCTACGCAGGCGGATGTTGATAAAGCTGTAGCAGCTGCAACAGAGGCTTTTAAAACGTGGAAAACAGTTTCTCAAGTCGATCGGGCAGATTATTTATTAAAGATTGCAGATGCCATTGATGCTCACAAAGAACATTTGGCACAAGTTGAGACCTATGACAATGGTAAACCAATCCGTGAAACATTAAACGTGGATATTCCACTTGGTGCAGACCATTTCCGTTACTTCGCCGGCGTACTTCGCGCAGAAGAAGGTTCGGCACAAGTATTTGATGAAAATACATTAAGTCTTATTATTCGTGAACCGATTGGCGTAGTAGGTCAAGTAGTACCTTGGAACTTCCCTTTCCTAATGGCTGCTTGGAAACTGGCACCAGCTCTTGCAGCAGGTTGTACAGTTATTATCAAACCTTCTAGCCATACATCCCTTAGTTTGTTAGAACTAGGTAGCATTTTGCAAGATATCTTACCTCCAGGTGTTGTAAATATTGTAACGGGTAAAGGTTCTAAATCTGGCCAATATATCCTTGATCATCCAGGCTTCAGCAAACTTGCTTTCACAGGCTCTACAGAAGTAGGTCTTGATGTATATAAAGCGGCATCTGAACGCTTGATTCCTGCTACATTGGAATTAGGTGGTAAATCGGCGAATATTTTCTTTGAAGATGCGAACTGGAAACAAGCTCTTGATGGGGCAATGCTCGGTATCCTATTCAATCAAGGTCAAGTATGTTGCGCCGGTTCCCGTATCTTCGTACAAGATACAATTTATGATAAATTTGTAGCTGAACTTTCTAAATTATTTGATAAGGTAAAAGTTGGATTGCCTTGGGATGAATCTACACAACTAGGTTCCTTGATTTACGAAGCACAAGTTAAGAAAGTACTTAGCTATATAGAACTTGCTAAGGAAGAAGGCGCTCGTGTTGTAGCTGGTGGTGAACGTATTACAGATGGCGAACTTGGCAAAGGTTGCTTCGTAAGACCGACACTCATCGTGGATGCTACAAATGATATGCGCGTAGCTCGTGAAGAAATCTTTGGTCCGGTGGCAGTAGTGATTAAATTCCATAGCGAAGACGAAGTAATTGAACAAGCTAATGATAGCTTATACGGTCTTGGTGGTGGCGTATTTACACAAAATCTTAACCGTGCAATCCGCGTAGCCCGAGCCATCGAAACAGGTCGTATGTGGGTTAATACATATAACTCCATCCCAGCAGGCGCACCATTCGGTGGATACAAACAATCTGGTATAGGCCGGGAAACACACAAGGTTATCCTTGAGCACTACACACAAATGAAAAACATCATTGTAAATTTGAGTGATAAACCATCTGGGTTCTATGATTTAGATTAATAATTTAATAGATTTTCCTTTTACTTATATTTGATAAGAAGGCACCTCGAAGAGGTGCCTTTTTTGCATTATCATACTATTACTTAATTTTATTGGACTTAGTGTTCTCCGTTTCCTCTAAATCTAATTTCAAGGATCCAACAGGTAGTATTAGTGCTAGCGTAGGACGCATTGATAGCCAATGGAAACGCATAACTCATCAAGTAGGTATTTTTGCTGGAGAAGTAGGCTATGATAAGATTTATAATAATATTGGTCTACTTCAAACTTAGGCGTAGAATCTATAGGTAAAGCAAGCTCGACTACTCAATCTGCAATTTCAGATGGTATACTAACTGTAGATGATAAAGAAATTGATACTAAGACAGAGAATACTTATACAGAGAGGAGGATAAAAATGATGGAACTTCAAAAAAGAATTGATATATTAGATTTATGGGATGAAATGCCATATTCATTAGATATTAAAGATTTTGGTAATACAGTCATATTATTGTCAGAATCCTGTGAAATTAGATTTATTAACTGTATAGAGGTTAATATTAAAAGTGACATTTTATTTAAGAATGAATCAATGAAATTTCATGAATATCGTAATCATGAATATGATATTCAAGATATTAGTGTCGAACCATGTGTTGTTAAAACAGATGGAACTATGACTCATAATAAGAAAAGGGTAAGTCCAGTACTAAATGGTGTTAAAGCTAAAATAGTTATGCCTGTAATGTGTATTGATTTGATTGCTGTTGATTTTATAATTTCCACAAAGAAGGACGAAGAGAATCTAATACAGTCTAAATTTAGCTATATAGACCTTGAATGATTAAACGTATTTGATTAAATCTTTAAGCTGTTAATTTATATAGTCTGAGGGAAAATAAAATCTTTACTATTTTATCTTTAATAGACCTTTTCCTTATGGGAATATAAAATTGGAGTCAGTCAACTATAACTTAGTTATTAATGGAAATCGTATAATGTTTGACTATCAGAGATTAGTTCGTACTAAATGGAGGTTCTATAATAAATGTTGGGGTGATATCATTAACAGTATCAATAACAACACGTTTTGTCCTATAATCTGAGTTTAATAACTTCTTTACATCATTTTCTGTATGGATGAAGCAATTAACTAATGCTTTCTTATTACCAGATTCTAATGGATATAGAGTAGTTGATCCTAATATAATTATTCAAGAGGTTTCTGGCTCATCAGTATCGGGAGATTGTAATCTTTTGAGGTCATATAATATAACACCGACCCCAGGTGGTTATACTTTACATGTTATTGGTATTGAAACTGGTGCACATATGTCTGTAAATCGAACTGTGGTTAAATTTTTAGGATATCAAAACCAACTTTAGAAAGGATAAGAAATAATGTTTGTTAATCCATGGCAGTTTTGTGTAGCAATCGTTCTCATGATTTTTGGTACATATTTTATTGCATTTCGTTTTTGGTGTCGTCGAAAAGGTATTCCGGTAGAGATTTTATCAGTTACACCTAGAATTATTAAAGAACTTCCTAATTTTACAGTTATTTATGGATATGATGTTAAGTATCTATTAAATGGTGCAGAATATACGACTCACAGTCTAGAGTTTTATATTACCGTGTTAGTTCCAGGACCTATGATTCCTTATAGTACAACGGGTAAATTACTTCATAATGGAAAGGTGAGTCTTGATAAGGTAAAAACAAATACGACATATGGTGTTGTATTATGGTTATTTGCCATTATTCTCTTGGCTGAGTTATATTGATAGTTATTTAATTATTGGAATAGAGGTGTATTAATCTGAAATGGATAACTGATTTTGATAAAGATACCTTTGAAGCATTAGCTATTAATGCAATTAAGAATCGGAAGGCATTACAGTTGGGACCATTAGAAAATCAAACACTCCGTCAATATCTAAGTAAATAAAATATGCGATTAGTGAAAATAACTAAACGGGCACCAATTTAATTATTGGTGCCCATTCGAGTTATTCATTATAATTTTGTTAACATAGAACTAGAATATATTTTTTATGATATAGTTGATTACGATGAGTGGAACGATACTAACCACTAAGGTTGTTGCAGTATCTCGTACAGACATATTATATTCTGCTATACATAGTTTTAATAATGTAAATGCGGTCCATCCATAAGTGCACATATTCAAGATGAATATAATTGCTCTAGCAAGACCGGATGGGAGTGTATTAGTATACAAACTCATCATAAATGGTACAAATATAATATTTTGTACTAGTGTAAGGACCGCAAATACTCCTACAGCGTACATGAATTGTTTGAAAGTGTCTTGGAATGTTACACTGATTGTAGGATAGGTGCGATTACAATAAAAGTTAAAGATATAGCTTGCTAATAGAGCTGGGATGACAGCCTTTAATAAAGCTTTAACTATGAGTCCCAATAATGTGGTAAATGAAAAGATGGTAAATGTAAATGTCAATATAAGAATGTACAATTTTGACGATGTACAATGTACAGTTATTCCTTCTGTTGCATATGGTTTCGTAACCGGTATGAATCTCCAGTTATGCTAATCACATGTGCATGGTGAAGTAATCGATCAACAATAGCATTAGCTACTCGCTCATCATGCAAAATGGTAGCCCACTCATCAAAATTAATGTTAGACGTTACGATGGTACTTTTTTTTTCGTATCGTCTATCAATAATTTGAAATAGTAAGTTAGCATCACCTGGTTGTAACGGTAAATAGCCAATTTCATCAATGATGAGTAATTGGTAGCGTGCATAATGCTTGAGCCGAGTTTCTAATCGTCCTTCATCTTTTGCACTCTTAAGGTTTTGAATTAAATCATGGCATTTAATAAAATAGGTGCTTCGTCTGTTACGAGAGCTTTCAATACCTAGTGATGTAGCTAAATGTGTTTTCCCAACTCCGCTAGAGCCAAGAAATACAATGTTTTCAGCTTGTTCCATGAATCCTAATGATGCTAAATCCTTAATTTGCATTTCGTTAATTTGTGGTTGAAATGAAAATTCAAAATCAGCTAGTGTTTTCAAATGAGGAAAATTACTAATTTTCACCATATGGTTAATTACGTTTTGTCGTTTAATATCAACTTCGTAATCACTCAGCTTCAATAACCACTCAATATGAGATAAGCTCTGTGTATTAGCTAATTCAATTGTTTCATCTAGGTGTAACATGCATTGTTTTAGTTTTAGATATGCTAGATTATCTTGTAAGCGTTGGTAATTAGTCTGTAGTGTCATAGATAGCTCCTATCTTTTGGCTTATAGGACAAAAAGTGTGTGTGAAAACCCTTATAACACTAGATATTTACTAGTGTTATAAGGGTTTAATCTTTTTCTGGAGAAGTTTGAGGGTGGACAAAAAGTGTGGGTAAAAACATCAATTAACCCTTGTAATTACTGATTAAAATGAGGTTATATCTTCCTATATATAAACAAATATGGAGGAAGAGTTTATGCGACAAATAAAATGTCCTGATTGTAATGAAACATGTATTAAACATGGTGTTTTAAAATCTGGTTCTCAGCGTTGGTTTTGCAAACATTGTAAGGTGGCATTTACCGTTAAAATTAATAATTTAAGTAAAGAGTTAAACCTATTTTTGAATTGGTTATTCAGCACCGATATTCAAGCTGATATGCCAGGTAAAGGTCGTACATTTAGGCGTAAAACCGCTAAATTTTGGTCCATATGGCCATTGCCACCAAAAGTGGAAGAAGTACATGATGTGGTATATCTTGATGGAATTTACTTAGCTAGGAATTTATGTGTGTTGATTTGTTGCAATGATACTCATGTTCTAGGATGGTATGTCTGTCGTTATGAGCATGCTAGAGCTTGGCAGTGTTTAATGGAACGGATTGCCGAACCTAAAGTCGTTGTGTCTGATGGTGCTAATGGTTTGCCTAAAGCATTACGTAAAGTTTGGCCTCATAGCAGTCACCAAAGATGCCTGTTTCACATTTTTTGTCAGGTTAGACGATATACGACAAGTAGACCTAAAACGTTAGCAGGAAAGAATCTTTATACTCTTGCTAAAGATTTATTTAATGTGAAAACAATGGATCAAGCTTTTATATGGATTAATAAACTTTCGGCGTGGCGAATGACATATTCTGATTTTTTACGAGAAATGACGATTGATGAATTCGGAAACAAACGCTCTACACATGAGCGTTTGCTTAAGGCTGAATCATCATTATGGCGTCTGATTAGGCAACAAACTTTATTTACTTTTTTGGAATGTATTGATATTACAATACCTACAACAAATAATCGTATTGAAGGTGGAGTAAATGCTCAACTAAGAAGTATGTTACGGGCTCATAGAGGCCTTTCACTTGAAAGAAGACTAAAAGCGGTCTATTGGTGGTGCTATATGCACTCACCAAGACCGCTTTCTATTTCAGCTATATTAAATTGTATGCCTACAGATGAATCGATTGCTGCTATCTACAAACGGTTATCTGATTATTGCCAAATAGATCGTTCAATTCCTCAATGGGGTGATGCTCCTGTTTGGAATGAGCTACATATGTCTACAGATTTTCCAACTTATTGGGATTAGTCACACACACTTTTTGTCCTATAACCCTATCTCCAAATTAGATTTTGCTTTAGCTTTCACATCTTCAGAACTTAGATAAGGAATTGTTTTCTGCAATTGTGCCTCATAATGAGAAGGCAAATAGTTAATCTTCTTATCACTTAATGGGTGCTGTGCAATCAATTCTGTGCTATCATATATGTATAGCATCTTATCTATGGTCTTTAAGGTCATAGATTTGGCCACATATCCTGGCGGTACAGAATAGTGGCTACCACGAAAGCTAATGAGATTACTTGCTGAAACCTTAGCTTTTGGGTGATCTATGCGGTAGGAATCTCTTATCACTTTTGTTGGAAGTGGGGTAAGAGATTCCTTTTCTTTTTCAAGCAGTGCAGACGGTATTTGTCTTGTAGCTTGAGAAATCGCTAGATTACTACGTAAAATAATTTTTTGAATCTGTTCTTCCACTTCTTGTATTGTTAATTTTCCTTGGTACGCATGAATTTCATCTAGAATTTTCATTTGGCTTTCTACTTTGCCTTTCGTTTGTGGACGGCGCGCCATACACGGCTTAAATGTAAAGCCAAAGTCACTTGAAAATTGTTCTGCTTTGGTATGAAGCTGTCCTTTAGTTCCAGCTAGCCTCGGTTGTACCATCACGGTTTTCATATTATCTGTTAATAGTACATGCGGAACACCTTGTAATTGTTCAAAGAATTCTACCAATGTATCTTGTAGTGTTTCAGTAGTTCTATCGAAAGTGACCTTTGCTAATTTGTATCGAGAATAGCCTAATGTCATCAACAATATATTAAAAGTTATGTGTGTGCCATCATGCAATAGGAATTTAATATTCTCTTTCCAATCAACTTGAGCCTGTTCAGCTGGTGCGGTTTCAAAACGAATCGTATGCTGCATACTAGGCGATGTATGTTTTCTATCAAAATAGGATTGAAATACTGGTATCTTTAAAATATAACCGCGAAATGTAGAGTAAGCAGCTGTGAGTCCATGGTTATCTACCAAGTATTGCCACAAGACACGCTTATAATAAAATTGTTGGGGTGTATCATCAGATAATAAAGTCTGTATTACGTCATGAAATTTATCAATCATAGATGGTTTATGACGATGTGGATCAGGCGTTCCATTTTCATAATGAGATTTTATGGTGCGTCTATCATAGCCTAATTCACGACCTAGTAAACTATAATTAGGTTTCAAATTGCAA
>NZ_PPCZ01000005.1:0-174951 GCF_002959815.1 Veillonella sp. T34266-5 | reverse complement strand
AAAAGATAGGAGCTATCTATGACACTACAGACTAATTACCAACGCTTACAAGATAATCTAGCATATCTAAAACTAAAACAATGCATGTTACACCTAGATGAAACAATTGAATTAGCTAATACACAGAGCTTATCTCATATTGAGTGGTTATTGAAGCTGAGTGATTACGAAGTTGATATTAAACGACAAAACGTAATTAACCATATGGTGAAAATTAGTAATTTTCCTCATTTGAAAACACTAGCTGATTTTGAATTTTCATTTCAACCACAAATTAACGAAATGCAAATTAAGGATTTAGCATCATTAGGATTCATGGAACAAGCTGAAAACATTGTATTTCTTGGCTCTAGCGGAGTGGGGAAAACACATTTAGCTACATCACTAGGTATTGAAAGCTCTCGTAACAGACGAAGCACCTATTTTATTAAATGCCATGATTTAATTCAAAACCTTAAGAGTGCAAAAGATGAAGGACGATTAGAAACTCGGCTCAAGCATTATGCACGCTACCAATTACTCATCATTGATGAAATTGGCTATTTACCGTTACAACCAGGTGATGCTAACTTACTATTTCAAATTATTGATAGACGGTACGAAAAGAAAAGTACCATCGTAACGTCTAACATTAATTTTGATGAGTGGGCTACCATTTTACATGATGAGCGAGTAGCTAATGCTATTGTTGATCGATTACTTCACCATGCACATGTGATTAGCATAACTGGAGATTCATACCGGTTACGAAACCATATGCAACAGAAGGAATAACTGTACATTGTACATCGTCAAAATTGTACATTCTTATATTGACATTTACAGTCATATTAAATCTCCCTTACTAAGCTCAAATCTAAATCAATTTCTTTAATTCGATCTTCATAAGATTTAATTGTATCTTTTTTATTTTCAATTGCAATTTGAAGTGCTGTATTCTCTATTTTAATTAACTCATCTATATTTTGGCGAACATTTTCACACATAATTTGTTCTATTTCATTTAAAGGCTCATCTATTTCAATTTTTAATTTATTAATTAATTGTGGAATTATTTGATTTACTACAATTTCTAAAGCTTCTTCTTGTGGTGATTTACCAAAAATAGATTTTACAACATTTATAATCTCAGGTAAAAAAACAATTAATATTTCAAGAATAGGATTAATAACTGATGTTGTAATCGCAACAATTGAAGTAACTGTCCGATATAAATTTTTATTACATCCAATACTTTTTAATTTCACATTACCTTGATCCATTATTTTTTTTATAGTTTCAGAGTTATTAATTTGTCCAGATTGCTTAAAATCATTTAATTTGTTGTGTATATTAATAAGAACTTCATCTAACTTTATATCTTTAGAAATAAGATTACTATCAAAACAACTTATACTATCCACAATCTTGTCAGATATTTCACTTGAATATTTCTCAATTTCATTAACCAATACTGGTCTAATTATACTAAGTATAGCATTTTGTAGTGCTTCAGCCCCAATCAATAATTGTCTAGAAAGAGATTCTGCTTGACGATTTAGATCATTTTTTATTGTTTCAACTATATTGCTCTTAATATCATTACGAACTTTATTTTTTATATTAGATTCTTCTTTATTAATTGAATCAAATAATTGTTCTTTGGCTTTTTTACGATTCTCTATTTCTATTTCTATTTCATCTACATCACAAACTTCATGATTTTTTATTAATTCTAATGCATCTATTATCATATTTTTATTTTTATATAATTGAGAAGTTATATTTTTATCATAAAGTATTTGCGCATCAAAACTAGTAATAATATTATTCAAAACTTCAAAAACATCATCATTATAAATAGATGTACATTTAATAGGAATCTCAAACCCCAAATTAGATATAATTATATTATTGATATGTTCTGTTATTTCTATAATATCTTTTGGTAATTTTTTATCTATCTTATTTATGATAATAGCAATATCATCACTATATTGAGAAACTTCTTTTAAAAAATTTATCGCACTCTCAGAGATAGTTCCTTTATCACTATCAATAACTAATACATAGCCCGTCCCTTTATCTATATAGTTTACTAAAGCATTATTATGGCGCTCTAATCCTGAATCAAAACCAGGCGTATCAACAACTATATAATCAGAATTAATTTTTAAAGTCTCACTATTAATAAAATATTTTAAATAAGAGATATCTTCTTTAGATCGAACATGTTCAAAATCTAATTCTTCGCCATTATTTAAACACGCTATTTTCTTTTCATCTTCTGAGAAAACTAATTCTGTAGCATAAGCAGTTTCAGGAATTTGACTTTCTACTAAAACAGATTTCCCTAAGTATTTATTTAACAAAGCACTTTTACCAGCACTAAAACTACCTATAAATAACATATGTGCAATATAATCTTTATTTGTAATAATAAATACATCTAAATTATTTTCTATATCAATTAAATTGTATTTACTAGCAATTTTTTTTAATTCAATTGATTTCTGTTCATTTATTATTTTATTAATCATTTCCTTCTCCTATAACAAAACATATTATTAATACTTTATTTTTATTATATCAGTATAAAATTTATTTCCTTATAACAATTCATAAAAGATTCATAAATAGATGTGTTGTAGACTTCTAAATTTAACAATTAAATTAATACGCTAAATTTACTTAATTAACGAATTAATATACTTTTCATATCTATCTTTCAATATATAGATCCGTTTTAAATTGATTTCTCTATTAATTGAATGAGCATAATACATCACATCACATTCATAAGGGCTACCAGGCAATATTGCTAGTAGTTCTTCTACAGGATTTAAATCATCTAAATACAAGTACTCCCATTCATCTTCTAAATCCACATAATACTCAAATGAATGTGCATTACTATATTCAACCTTTTCACTTAGGTTTCTATCTAATAAGGTAAATACATTAATATAGATTTGTTTTAATTCATCTGTAAATGTACCTTTCATATAGAAATCATTAGTCAAGAAAGCTTTCATTGTAAGTAATTCTTCGTTCCATTGTAAAAGTGGCACAATTTCAACATCAAAGATGTTAATAATTCTTTGGTCATGTTCTTCTAAAGCTTCTTCTAGATTACGTTTTACCTTTTCTTCAGCTTCATCTCTTGAACCACTTTCAGAGGGAATAAAAATTTTCATCAATGCAGCGCATTCGGATGCTTCTCGAATTGATTCAATAGAACGTAAACGTAGTTCTTCGTTTATTACAGCTATAAAAGTATTTACATCTCCCCATATGTCTATTACCCAATCCTTAAAACGTTCTTTGTCAGCAAAGGCTTCCTTTAATTCATCTCTATACTTCTTTAATCCTTTTACAGCCCATTCTGCATGTAATCGATCATAGCGATCACCAAAATCCTCATCTTCTCTTGGAACATCAAATTCTGCTTTTTCAATTTCTGCTTTAATGTCTTCTACTGTGATGATGTTTTCTTTTAAAGTTTTCATAGCTAATCTCCTCATAACACAACAAACAAAATAAATATGGTTCTGGATTACCTTTAGTATATCTAACCCTATACGTAATTTTTTACACACAAAAAAGCCGCCCAACCTAAGTTGAGCGGCTTTCACCATTCTATAAAGAATTATATATAGTTTACATAGTCCCAGTGCTACCGATACCACCTGTACGTACGCCTGTTGCGTCGTCATCGTTGGTGATAAGGTATTTAGAGAAAATGCCTTGCGCAACGCGTTCGCCTTTTTCAAGGGTAACAGGTTCGTTGCCAAAGTTTAGGAGGGCGATCATGATATGACCTTCATTCTCCTCATTATTGTAGTAATCGCTGTCGATAATGCCTGTGCTATTCACAAGAGCTAGTTTGCGTTTGATAGCCATGCTAGAACGGATGTGTATAGCAAGGTATTCGTCGTATGCCATGAAGGCCTTAAGGCCTGTCGGCACAAGAACCACTTGATTTGGTTCTAAAGTAACAGCTTCAGCGCATTCAATATCATAGCCTGCGCTTTCTGTGGTTTTACGTGTTGGTAAATTGATATTTTGTTCTTCAAAAGCAGAAACTACTTCAAAGCCACGAATATCCATGTAACACCTCTTATTTCAAACAATCTTTACGGGACAAGTTCACACGGCCTTGTTTATCGATTTCGATAACCTTAACCATAATTTCGTCGCCTACATTTACAACGTCTTCTACATTTTCAACGCGTTCTTTTGCAAGTTTAGAAATATGTACAAGACCTTCTTTACCTGGTAATACTTCTACAAAAGCACCAAATGCCATCAAGCGAGTTACTTTACCAAGGTATACTTCACCTACTTCAACTTCTTTAGTAAGGTTTTCGATGATTTGTTGCGCTTTTGCAGCCCCTTCTTGGTCTACAGAAGCGATGAATACAGTACCATCATCTTCGATGTCAATTTTTGCACCTGTTTCGTCAATGATGCTACGGATTACTTTACCGCCAGAACCAATTACGTCACGGATTTTGTCTGGATCAATTTTCATTGTAATGATGCGTGGAGCGTATTGGGACATTTGTTGACGAGGTTCAGCAATGGTATCTAGCATAATACCCATGATGTGCATGCGACCTTTATGAGCTTGCTCCAATGCTTCGTGAAGGATTTCACGAGACAAACCAGAGATTTTAATATCCATTTGGATGGCAGTTACACCTTTTGCAGTACCAGCCACCTTGAAGTCCATATCGCCAAGAGCATCTTCCATGCCTTGGATATCTGTTAAGATTGTGTAGTGTTCCCCTTGTGTTACAAGCCCCATTGCGATACCAGCTACAGGAGCTTTAATAGGTACACCAGCATCCATCAAGGACAATGTGGAACCACATACGGAAGCCATGGAACTAGAACCATTGGATTCTAATACTTCAGATACTAAACGCAATGCATATGGGAATTCTTCTTCGCTAGGAATGACAGGTATCAATGCGCGTTCAGCTAAAGCACCATGACCAATTTCACGGCGTCCAGGACCACGGGAGGAACGAGTTTCCCCTACGGAGAAGGATGGGAAATTGTAGTGGTGAATATAGCGTTTTTCTGTTTCTAAACCGATGCCATCAATTGTTTGTTTTTCAGACAATGGCGCTACAGTAGCTACGTTCAATACTTGAGTTTGACCACGTGTGAATAGACCGGAACCATGTGTACGAGGCAATACGCCTGTACGACAAGAGATTGGACGAACTTCATCAAGTTTACGGCCATCTGGACGAATTTTTTCAACAGTGATCATATGACGAACGATTTCCTTCGTCATAGCATCAAATGCTTTATTTACATCAGCTAAGTTATCTGGGTAGATGTCTGCGAAATGTGCTAATACGTCTTCACGTACTTCAGTTTCTTGTGCATCCCGTTGTTGTTTATCTGCACAACGAACAGCTGCATCAAGTTTATCGTGACCATATGCGCGAACTGCATCAGCGATTTCAGCAGGTACGTCTTTGCTTTCAAATACGCGTTTTTCCTTGCCTACTTTAGCTTTTACATCTTCTTGGAATGCAACGATTTTCTTAATTTCTTCGTGAGCAGCCATGATAACTTCAAGAATGGTTTCTTCCGGAACTTCTTGAGCGCCACCTTCAACCATGAGGATAGCATCTTTAGTACCAGCTACTACAATATTAAGATCAGTTTCTTCTAATTGTGCTTTTGTTGGGTTAACGACAAATTCACCATTTACACGACCCATGCGAACGCCAGCAATTGGGCCAGCCCATGGGATATCGGAAATAGATAATGCTGCAGATGCACCAATCATACCGCAGATAGCAGGATCACAATCTTGATCAACGGACATAACGGTAGCAACAACGTGTACTTCGTTACGTACACCTTTATCAAATAGTGGACGAATAGGACGGTCAATCAAACGGCTATTCAAGATAGCAGATTCAGGTGGACGTGCTTCACGTTTAATAAAGCCACCTGGCAAACGACCAATAGCATACATTTTTTCTTCATAATCTACTGTGAGTGGGAAGAAATCGATATCCTTCGCCTCTTTAGAACCTGTAGCGGTAACGAGTACGCGTGTATCGCCATAACCAACCATTACGGCACCGCCAGCTTGTTTTGCAAGTTCCCCAGTCTCGATCGTAAGCGTACGACCAGCTAGGTCCATTTGGAATTGTTCCATTCCTATTCCTCCTAAAAATCTTCTTATACGTATACCTTATTATTATATATCATCTAATTTAATTAGGCTATTTTTTCTATCCATATGATATACTTTAATTGTTGCTAACTCCTATTCTGGCAACAGAAAGGAGGTGTTTCTATAGTGGATTATGTTGTTTCCCTTATAATCACTATCATAGGTGGTGTAACTTGCCATTACGTCATCAAGTGGCTAGATAGTAGATTTAAATAGCAACTAGCACAATAAAAAGGACAGAGTTGCCGCTCTGTCCTTTTTTCTGTGTTTCCACAATAGATTATCGGCAGTTGTTTCCCTTTGCCTAAATTCATTATAACACAAGGATATAAAATAAAAAAGCCGTCCAAACGGACGGCTAATTGTATTATTTACGAAGGCCAAGACGTTCGATAAGGGAACGGTAACGTTCGATATCTTTACGACGAAGGTAGTCAAGCATGTTGCGGCGTTGACCAACCAATTTCAACAAACCACGACGGGAATGATGGTCTTTTTTGTGTTCTTTCAAGTGTTCAGTTAAGTATGTGATGCGGCTTGTCAAAATCGCAACTTGTACTTCTGGAGAACCAGTGTCACCTTCATGAGTAGCGTATTCTTTAATAACTGCTAATTTAGCTTCTGTAGTTAACATTAATGTTACCTCCTAAAAAATAATAATCCCGATAAGCTTAAGTAACCGTTGGAGATTCGAATACTTCGCTTACGATATGTCTTATGACTTAGTTAAGTATACAGTATAATCCACATAGTGTAAAGGTTTTCATGAAAAAAGAGAGGATAATTTCCCCTCTTTTTTAGACCATATGATTTAGGTACTTATTTTGAACCGAGCATCATACGGTCGCTTAACGCACCTTCGCCAGCTACTTCAAATTTTTGTAACAAATCAGCAACTGTTAATTTTTTCTTTTCTTCCCCTTTTACATCATAGATGATACGACCAGCGTCCATCATGATAAGACGATTACCAAAGCGCAATGCATCACGCATGTTGTGCGTAATCATAAGGGTTGTTAGATTATGTTCTGAAACAAGTTTATCTGTTAATTGCAATACATTTTCAGCTGTCTTAGGATCAAGTGCTGCTGTATGTTCGTCCAAGAGTAATAAATCAGGACGAAGCATAGTAGCCATAAGCAATGTAATAGATTGACGTTGACCACCAGATAATAGGCCCATCCGTGCAGATAGACGGTCTTCAAGGCCTAGACCTAATAGTGCAAGGCGTTCTTTAAAGAATGCTTGTTCACTATCTTTGAAAGCCCATTTAAGACCTAAGTTTTTGCCACGGCGCATCGCAAGGATCAAGTTTTCTTCGATTTGCATATTGCCTGCTGTACCAACCATAGGATCTTGGAATACTCGGCCGATGTATTTAGCACGTTTGTATTCTGGCATTTTTGTTACATCAATATTATTGATGGTAATACTGCCTTCATCGACAGGAAATACACCAGCGATGGAGTTTAGCAATGTACTTTTACCAGCACCATTACCACCGATTACGGTACAGAAATCGCCTTCTTCTAAGCGAAGGTCGATGCCTTGTAGTGCAGTTTTTTCATTAATTGTGCCCTTAAAGAAGGTCTTTACCATATTTTTTACTTCTAACATAGTGTCCTCCTTAACGAGCTAACCATTTGGCTTTCAATGTAGGCAAAGAAAGCGCGATGGCAACAAGAATAGCAGTGAATAATTTTAAATCGTTTGGTGGCATACCCATGTAGAGTACGGCAGCGATAACGATACGATATACGATGGAACCAAGTACTACAGCAATGAGGCTACGAACAAAGGATTTTGTACCGAATACAACCTCACCGATAATAACGGATGCCAAGCCGATTACGATGGTACCAATCCCCATGCCTACGTCGGCAAAGCCTTGGAATTGACCAATAAGAGCACCAGACATCCCAACGAAGCCATTGGAAATTAATAGGCCAAGAACGATCATATTATCTGTGTTCACGCCTTGGGCGCGAATCATTTGAGGGTTAACGCCTGTTGCACGTAATGCGGTACCAATTTCAGTACCGAAGAACCAGAACAGTAATAAACATACAACAACAGCTACGATAACACCAACAATGGCAGCAGACCACATATTTGGCGTATGAAGCACGCTACCAATAATTGTATAAATTGTATCCATGCGAAGTAAGGATACGTTGGCTTTCCCCATTATATGAAGGTTAATGGAATATAAAGCAATCATCGTTAAGATACCAGCTAACAATGCAGGAATCTTTAATTTTGTATGGATCCAACCGGTTACGGCACCGGCAGCCATGCCACCTACGCCAGCAATCAAGATAGAAAGAATTGGATTCATACCAGTTGTAATCAAGATGGCGGAAATGGCCGCCCCCATTGGGAATGTCCCTTCAACAGTCAAGTCGGCCACATCAAGAACGCGGAAGGTAATAAATACACCGACCGCTAACAAGGACCACAAAAGGCCTGTTGTTATGGTGCCTACCACTAAATCTAACATCAAAATCTCCTCTTTTATTTCATATCTTTACGAAGTGCATCAGGAATTGTGATACCTAATTTTTTAGCACGTTCTTCGTTGACAGTCAATTTAATATCCTTTTGTGTTTCGATGGCCATATCGCTAACTTTTGCTTCGCCAGAAAGAACTTTAGCTGCCATCAAACCTGTTTGATAACCTAATTTATAATAATCTACAGAATATGTTGCTACACCACCAGTCATTGTCATACCTTCATCAGCTGCAAATACTGGAATTTTAGCAGCATCTGTAATTTGTGCTAAGTTAGCCATAGCAGATGCTAATACATTATCTGTTGGTGTATAAATAGCTTGTACATCTTGATTTACAAGATTTGTTGCTGCTTGTTGAATATCGTTTACGTTGGAAACCGTAGCTTCTACAACTGTAATACCTTTTGTAGCAGCATAAGCTTTCATCTTTTCAACTTGTAATTGGGAGTTGATTTCAGAGGATGTGTAAATAGCACCAATGCGTTTTACATTTGGCACTAAAGCGATGATAAGATCTACCTCTTTTTCAACAGGTGTCATATCGGATGTACCAGTTACATTGCCACCTGGGTGTTCATTGGATTGAACGAGTTTAGCGCTTACATAGTCTGTAATAGCTGTACCTAAGATTGGCATATCATGAGATGCATTTGCCATCGTTTGAGCCGCTGGTGTTGCGATTGCTAATACTAAATCCTTTTTATCAGATACGAAACGTTGTGCAATACTATTCAAATTAGATTGGTCAGCTTGTGCATTTTGTTGGTCGATTTTAATGTTTTCCCCATCTTTAAAACCTTTAGATGCAAGACCATCTACAAAGCCTTTATTAGCAGCATCAAGGGATGGGTGTTCTACTAATTGAATAACGCCAATTTTCTTTTGGTCACTAGTAGTAGTATTGGAACCACAACCAGCTACCATTGCCATAACAGTGATGGCACTAAGTGCCACTGCAATACCTTTTTTCCAGTTCATGTGTAACTCCTTACCAGTTAAGTACTAAATCATAGTTGCTTTGTTCATCAAATCCTCTGGTAAGGTGATGCCCAATTTTTGTAATTTATCTTTATTTACAACTAATTTGAATTCTTTTTGCATTTCAATCGGCATATCTTCGACTTTAGCTTCACCAGTTAGCACCTTAGCCGCCATCAAGCCAGTTTGGTAACCAAGTTTGTAGTAGTCTACAGATAAGGACATAACCGCACCGCCTTTTACGTGGTTATCTTCGCCGCCGAATACAGGAATTTTTGCAGGGTCGGTAATCGCTACAAGATTGCTCATAGCAGATGCTACCACATTATCTGTTGGTACATAAATGGCATCAACACGTTGAGATACAAGGTTTTGTGCCGCTTGTTGAATATCGTTTACATTGGAAACAGTAACCTCTTCAACCTTAATGCCCTTTGTCGCTGCGTAAGCTTTCATCTTTTCAACTTGAATTTGAGAATTTACTTCGCTAGAGCTATAAATCGTACCGATTGTTTTAGCATTTGGCAATACTTTTAAAATCAAATCTACTTGTTGTTCTACAGGGTTCATATCAGATGTGCCAGATACATTACCACCTGGATGTTCATTAGATTTAACAAGTTTAGCCGCCTCGTAATCAGTAATAGCTGTACCCAAGATTGGAATATCATGAGTTGCGTTCGCCATGGATTGGGCCGCTGGCGTAGCAATTGCTAAAATCAAATTTTTACGATCAGATACAAAACGCTGTGCAATACTATTCAAATTAGATTGGTCAGCTTGTGCGTTTTGTTGATCAAAGGTAATTTTATCAGATAAGCCCTTTTCCTTAAGAGCATCAACAAAACCTTTATTTGCCGCATCTAGTGCTGGATGTTCTACGAGTTGTACAACACCAACCTTATATTCTCCATTAGATGTAGTTTCATTTGTGCCACAGCCTGTGAAAGCCATCAATGCTGCCGCCGTGAGCGCGAGGGCAATGCCTTTTTTCAAGTTCATTGGGTCTTCCTTCCTATATTCGAAATAATAATACTTCTATTATAAACAACTTTGAGCACTACATCAATGTATCAGACTAAAGTATTTTACATTTGTCCTTATGTAGAGCACATATTGTATGCTAACAGATTTATTATTTATCTAGAGAAGCTAGCATATCCTCTGTCAATTCATTAGCTGCTAGAATGTATTCTTTTAGTGTCCCCTTATCGAGGGCCACCTTCATTACGGGCACTTCAAATGGGTCAAGGATGACACACATTAAAATTTCTCCCGTTACATAATAGCCCACAACGGCTTCCCCTTCATCTTCATCTAAGGTTTCCCGTTTAACAGTCACACAATATGGTTTCATGACCTCCATAGCAGCTTTAGCCACCTCTTCGCGGGTAGCGATATATTCTTTTGCCTTTGTTTCAGGAATATCAAAAATATCGACCTTTACGGTCTTAACCTCTGTTGCCTCTCCCTTCGCCGCCTCGATAGCAGCGCCTAATTCCGTTTGTTTCATCCTATACCTCACATAACATGGACTTTCACCAATGGTGAAAGCCCCATCATACTAGATTATTTCATCATCTGCATTCAAAAATGCTACGTAACAGCGTTTTGCTTCATAAATATCGGCCTTAGATGTAACCTCCCATGGTGCATGCATGCTAAGAACAGCAACGCCGCAGTCGATTACATTCATACCATATAAGGCCATGATATACGCAATGGTGCCACCACCGCCAAGGTCAACCTTGCCGAGTTCAGCCGTTTGGTATGTTACGTTATTAGATTCCATTACACGGCGGATAAAACCCATGTATTCTGCATTGGCATCGTTGGAACCGGATTTACCACGAGAACCGGTAAATTTATTAAATACGACACCCATACCGAGGTAAGAAGCATTTTTCTTTTCAAAAGCAGATGCATACAATGGATCATATCCAGCACTAACATCAGAGGATAGCATACGAGAATTTTCCAATGTACGGCGCACATTTACTGAATTAGGTTTACCCATCAATGTTAAGATTTCTGCTACCGCATTTTCAAAGAATTTGGATTGCATGCCTGTAGCACCAACGGAACCAATTTCTTCTTTATCTACAAGTAAACAACAAGTCGTACGTTTTACCTTATCAACTTCGAGCATAGCTACCAAGGATGTATAAGCACAGACACGGTCATCTTGGCCATATGCTAATACCATGGAGCGATCAAAGCCCATATCGCGCGCCTTGCCAGCTGGTACAATTTCAAGTTCAGCAGATAATAAATCGCGTTCTACAAATCCATATTCTTTTTCAAGAAGGTGATTAATAAATTTAGTGACCCCTTCTTTTTCTTCATCTTTAACAGGGCGACTACCGATGAGAAGATCTAGAGCCTCTCCTTCAATCACCTTTGCCGCATTCTTTTGCATTTGTTCTTGCCCTAAGTGAGGCAATAAGTCAGTAATACAGAATACAGGATCAGATTCCTTATCACCAATATTAATGTTGATGCGTGTGCCATCCGTTTTGACTACAACCCCATGAATAGCAAGCGGCATAGCTACCCAGTGGTATTTTTTAATACCCCCGTAATAATGTGTATCCCAGAATACTAGATTGCTATCTTCATATTGAGGGTTTTGTTTTACGTCAATGCGCGGAGAATCGATATGAGCACCAAGGATATTCATACCAAGGTCTAAATCATCGGTACCGATATTAAATAGCGCAATAGATTTATCCATGTGAGTATAGTAAATCTTATCTCCCGCTTTAATTGGCGTATTAGATTTAATCAAGTCATTTAAATCTACATAGCCAGCTTTTTTAGCAGCTTCTACAGATTGAATGACACATTCGCGTTCTGTTTTTCCATTATCTAAAAATTGACGATAAGAGTCACCTAATGACATCACATCTTGTAATGTTTGTTCATCATAATTATGCCAAGCATATTTACGTTCCATAATTTCATCCCTTTCTATATAAGCATACAGTACACTATATCGTGTGTTATGCTTTTGATTTTTCTAATAATTCTTTTTGACGGCGCTCATAGTAGAGCCGTTCTTTCTCTCGGTTAATTTCCGATTTTTCTCTATATAGTTTATCGATTTCATCAGTACTATGACTCAATACCTTTGTTACATAAAACTTGGTAATTCCCGACTTAATCGTATATTTTCCTACCTTTAACTGAATGGCAAATGCTCCGTGTTTCGGACAAACGCCTATAGATAAATGCTTATCTCCTTGTATCCGCTCAGGACGTGTCGTTTCCAATCGACTTTGGCAATAAGGACAAAAGGATAATCGCACTCGTCTATCATATACGATACGTTTCTTTTCTTGAAAGTTATCGTACATAAAGAAGGTCAAACCCGGTGGATATAAAAATGGATTTGGCGCCTCTTTTCGTATGGAATCATAATTCAATAATGCTTTTGGCAAATCTAGCTTTTGGCAGATATGCGCCGTAAATATAGCATCGTGCAGCGCATTATGAGCGGATAGTTCTTCGGATGATATATGTAAATCCTCCATAGCATGAGCTACGGAGTACTGTTGTGTCGTGCCATATCGTTGATAGCTGTATATCATCTGTGCATCAGCCCAAGAATCATAGTCGATACTCTTTAATTTATGGAGCAATAAATTTTCTCGCAATATAAGAATATCGTCAGCGCCCCAAGATAGGAGCATATAATCCTTGCCACACCATTGTTGAAAATGACTGTAGGCCGCCCTAAATGGGACACCGCGATTCAAATCTTGATTGGTTATCCCTGTAAGGGCCTTCACATGCTTATGCATATGTGGTAAATATTTAGGTTTTACATACATTGTGAAGGAATCCACAATCTCTAAATTCTCATTGAGCTTAATAGCTCCGATTTGAATGATTTCACCGGTCAACGGCATCCGTGCTCGCTTCATAAAGCTAATGTCGTTGCTATATGGTTGATTCCACTCTAAATCAAAAATAATATAATCCATAACTTACGATTCCTGCAGTAATGTTTCAGCTGCCTTAATCACTTGTTCTTCGGTAATAACAGAAATGCCTTTATACTTACCTTCTTTAATGACTTGTTTCATGCTTTTACCAATTTCATAATGGTCCATCGATTCAAGTACGATAGATTTCGCTTGGTACGGACCATAGAAAAATGGGTTGGATGGTCCATAAAGGGCTACGATAGGAACACCCTGACTAATGGCTACATGCATAGGTCCAGAATCATTCGTAATCAACAAATCACACCATTTCATGGCCGCAGCTAAAGGGCCCAATTTAAAAGCACCTGTAGCCACGATTGGCGCCGTCTTCATCTGTTCTACAACAGGTTTTACCATGTCCAAATCCATGGGGCCCCCAAAGAATACTGTTTTATACCCTTTATTGCCAAAATAATCGGCTACATCCGCAAAGCGCTCTGCGGGCCATCGTTTTTCAGGCACTGCACTGCCGATATTAAAACCAATAATCTTATCACGAGGCATAACGCCTTGGCTTTTATAAAAACGGAATACCTCGTCATTCCATTCCTTACTAGTCTCGATATGTAATCCGTGATTAGCTACGTCGGTGACGCCTAATTGCTCTAATACGTTAATGTACATATCAGCAGCATGACGTGTCTTGCGATCAAGACGGGTATATTTCGTCATAAATGGTCTAAATAGGAAATGACTCATCCCTGTCGTTACCTTACCGTGAATTTTCCATGCCAAATATGATGTACGTTCATTAGGATGCAGGTTGATAACGATATCTGGACGACCTTGGTCGTTAATGCGACGAGCGATTTCATTTAACCCTTTAATGCTATTATGACGTCCTTTTTTATCGATGGTAATCAAATCATCGATATAAGGATTGTATTTCATCACATCTTGTAACTTTTCATCAATCACATAGGTGATATGACTATGAGGTGCTGCTTTACGCAACACCTCTAGAAATGGAGTCGTTAATACTACATCACCTAAATGCATGAGAAAGGTTACGACAATACGTTTATAATCAAGCTCCATCATAAATCCTTTCTCAACATTTCAGAATACACATCCCATACCGCATCTACTGGAATTTGTGCCATACAGTCGGGATCATCTACTAGTGGCTGTTCAGGTGTAGCCTTAGATGTAGAGGAAATAATAAGATGCACATGACTGCCCCCATATGGGCCCGTTCTATGCGGTGATGTCGTACCAAACAACGCGATTAATGGTTTCTTTAATGCATTGGCAATATGTAAAGGCCCCGTATCAGCGCTGATGAAAATATGGCAGTGACGAATCAACTCGATTAACTCAGCCATGGTCGTTTGACCAACTAAATTAATGAGATTATCGCTCTTCACATAGTTTTCTATAAATTGACCTTTTTCACTATCATCAGGCGAACCTGCAATAACCACCTTTTTGCCACTTTCACAAAGGCGTATACATAATTCACCAAAATTTAATAACGGCCATTCCTTAACAATCCATCGTGCACCAGGTACAACGACAACATAATCATCGGTTACACCTAGTTCGGATAGCCGGTTGCGAATCTTCCCTTCTGCTGCATGGTCATGAGGCATTGGAAATTCCACGCCATCCACTTCGCCACCTAAGGCACGTACCGTATCGAGATAGCGCTCAATAACGTGATCATATTTATGAGCTCCTACTAGAGCTTTATTAACTAATTGACTGCCCTCGCGAAGTTCCCAATAGCCATATTTCTCAGGAGAACCCGATAGTAAAGATACAATGGCACTTTTGGCGATACATTGTAAATCTAAGGTCATATCGAAATGACGACTATGTAGTTCTTTACGAAGATTCCACAAATAAGACGGCGATTTTAATTGTTTCTTGTCGATGATAATTACTTCGTCCACCCAAGGGGTACCTGGCAATAAACTCGCAAATTGTTCATGTATGGCCCAGGTAATTTTTGCGTGCGGCAAATTTTGGCGCAATGCATATAATGTTGGCAATGCGTGAATGACATCACCTAAGGAACTCATTTTTATGATGAGTATATTGGAATAGTCCTTCATAATAACCCCTCTATGAACGAAGAATACACACAAATGTGGTTCATCCAAAAATTAATGCTTTAAAATCTTTTTCATGAAATGTAATAGATTGGATTCTGTAAACAGATATCCCTTTACCCCTGCAGCCTCAGCAGCCTCTACATCACGTTGGCTATCACCGATGAGAAAGCTACGTTCTACATCAACATCAAAATCCTTGATAGCTTGCAAAATCATACCAGGTTTTGGTTTACGACAATTACAATCGACAGCATAGCGTTCTACAGTGCCATCCTTGTGATGTGGGCAATAATAGAAATGTAAAATAGGTGCACCCGCTTTAAACAGTTCATTCCCCATATAATCATGTAGGATTTGTACATCGGTTTCCTTATAATAACCTCGTGCCACACCACTTTGGTTTGTTACGACTATAAGTTCATAACCAGAATCATGGGCTAATTTCAATGCTTCTTTTGCACCATCAACCCACTGTAGATCCGCTATCTTATAGAGATAGGAAACATCCTTGTTGATAACCCCATCTCTATCGAGGAATAACACCTTTCTCATACTACATCCTTTACAATTATCAAAGAATTGACATTAATCTATCACAACAAATTAACGCAAGTAACCTTCGTTATTATCTAATAATTCACAATATTCTTTTACGGCATCAGCTAATGGCGTAAAGCCTTTATCATAACCAGCCGCCAATAATTTTGTTGTGTCAGCTTCGGTAAAGCTTTGGTATTTACCAATCAACACTTCTGGGAACGGAATGTATTCAATGCGACCTTTACCATTATAGTCAATAACAGCTTGCATGAATTCATTGAAGCTATGTGCGTGACCTGTGCCGCAGTTGAATGTACCAGAAATTTCAGGATGTTCCCAGAAATAGAAGTTTACATTTACCACGTCTTTGACATAGATGAAATCACGTGTTTGACCACCATTTTCATAGCCATCTGTGCCTTCAAACAAATTGATAACGCCTGTTTCTTGGTTTTTATAGAACATTTGGCGTACAAGAGATGCCATTTTATCCTTATGTGCTTCATTAGGACCAAATACATTGAAATAACGCAAACCTACCACTTGCGCTGTATATTCGCCCTCAAATTTACGTACATAACGGTCAAATAATAGCTTAGAATATGCATACGGATTTAACGCTTCTTCTGCTTCTGGCTTTTCAACAAAGCCATTTGTACCATTGCCATACGTAGATGCAGAGGATGCATAGATAAATGGAATAGCACGATCTTGGCAATAGTGGAATAGATTTTTGGAACCTTCGTAGTTGTTCTTCATCATATATTTGCCATTGTATTCCATCGTATCTGCACATGCGCCTTCATGGAAAATGACTTCAATAGGACCTACATTGAATGTGCCGTCTGCAATGGCAGCATCAAAATCATCACAGTCAATGTAATCTAAATAATCTAAATTTTGGAGATTGCGAATTTTACGACCATCTGTTAAATCATCAACGATTAAAATATCATTGCGACCGCGTTCGTTTAAGGCTTTCACAATATTACTACCAATAAAACCGGCACCACCAGTTACAATAATCATAATTTCCCCTCCTTAGCCATCGTGGCTATTTTCTTTACGATATCCGATGTGGAGTATCCTTCTTTAAATGAAAGTACCTCTACTTCATCTACAGACTCTCTACCAACGATATCCTCTTTTTTATAATCGCCGCCCTTAACAAGAATATTAGGGCGTAAGTATGCTAATAATTCGGCAGGTGTATCCTCCTCAAAAAGGACAACACCATCTACACATTGTAAGGCGCTTAATAAGGCTGCTCTATCCTCTTCGGATACGATAGGTCTTGTTTCACCCTTTAAACGTCTAACAGATGCATCAGAGTTTAGTCCAATAATGAGGTGAGCCCCAAGTTGTGCCGCCTCTTGTAGATACGTAATGTGTCCTCGATGCAAGATATCAAAGCAACCATTTGTAAATACGACGGTTTCGTCCATGCTTTGCCATTTATCGATTAACGCCTTCATTTCTTCTTTCGTATATAAAGGACTAGATGTTGTCAATTGTCGTACAGAGCGCCATAACTCAATCAACTCTTGGCGATGGATTGGATATGTTCCCACCTTAGATACGACGATGCCAGCAGCGCCATTGGCGATATGTAGGGCTAAACGCATGGATAAACCACTGGCTAAGCATGAAATCATCATAGCTACGACCGTATCACCAGCGCCACTCACATCGAATACATCCTGTTGTGTTGCTGGATTATGCCAAGTTCTACCATCCTTAGCCACAACGGTAATACCCTTTGCGGAACGAGTACCGATAATATATTTAATATTAACCTTATTAAGTACTTCCTTAGCCGCCTCAATAACTGAGGTATCATCATTCGGAATCACACGACCTAAGGATTCACCCAATTCTTTTACATTCGGTGTAATACATGTAGCACCATCATATTTGGACCAATCAGCACCCTTAGGATCTACGATGGTCTGTACTTGATACGTGTTCGCCAACTTGAATACATGATGCAACAATGTCGGTGTGCATACGCCTTTTCCATAATCGGATATGACGATGCCTTGTAATCCACGTTGACAAAGCTCTTCTAGCCAACTGATTAATTGTTCTTCTTCAGCAGCTGTAATAGGTGTAATCGTTTCAAAGTCAAGGCGCATCATTTGCTGACGGTCACCTAAAATACGCATTTTAGTAATCGTAGACCGACTTTCATCATGGATGAGACCGGATGTATCAATATGATCAGCGGCCAATAAGTTATCGAGCACTCTACCATGGTCATCGACACCAGCTACAGCCCCTAAATAGACATGGCAATCGAGATTGGCTAAGTTAGACGCTACGTTACCTGCCCCGCCAAGCACTTCTTTCACAGAGGATACGCGATTGACCGGCACAGGAGCCTCTGGTGAAATACGGCTCACATCGCCAAATACATAACGATCCACCATAACATCACCGATAACTGCAATGTTTAGGTTCGGTAATGAATTTGTCAAAAACTCATTCACTGTTTTTGTAATCATAGGTCCCCTTTCAAGAAATCTGTGATTTCTTCCCTATCTCGATTAATAATCTTCTTCAATAAGTTCGCAAATGATATGACCAGCTAAAATGTGCATTTCTTGAATACGCGCCGTAACAGTACTTGGAATAGCTAGTGTAAGATCGCATAATTCTGCCAATTTACCGCCACCTTCACCGGTGAAAGCAATCGTGTGCATACCTGTATTTCGTGCCATTTCCACAGCTTTCACAACATTTTTTGAATTACCCGATGTAGAAATACCGATAAGTACATCCCCAGAACGGCCTAAGCCCTCAACTTGACGCGCAAACACTGCATCATAGTCATAATCATTGGCAACAGCTGTCAAAATAGATGTATCTGTGGTAAGCGCAATGGATGCAAGAGAGCGACGTTCTTTTTTGAAACGTCCAATAAGTTCTGCTGCAAGATGTTGAGAATCCGCAGCGGAACCACCATTACCACAGAATAAAATTTTATTGCCACTATTCAAAGCCACAATACAGCGGTTAGCAATTTCTTGAATAACATCCATCTGATCCATTGTTTTACTAAACACATCAAGATGGTCTGTAAATCGATCCGCAATGATTGGATTTATATCTGTCATTATAAAATCTCCTTTAGTAGGCGATCCGCGTTTTTCCAAAATAGTTTTTCCGTTTGTTCTTCTGAAAGCCCGGCGCCTCTAAATGCATCATACAAACGATGCATATCTGAAATATCCTCAATTTCTGTATTTGGCTTGATACCATCAAAATCAGTGCCTAGAGCGATTACATCTTCACCGCCCTTATTGATGATATACAATCCGTGCTTCACAATATCATCGATGCGACTGATGGGTGAAGTCCCTAAGAAGGATTGAGCAAAGTTCAAACCAATAACGCCACCCTTTTCGCCAATTAGACGAATCAAGTGGTCCGGCAAATTACGACGATGAGCTGTCACTTCTCGCGCATTAGAATGAGATGCAATAAAAGGCACATCAAGAATATCGCCTAATTGTTCTGTTCCCCCATCATTAAGATGAGAACAATCAACAATCATACCTAATTCTTGCATCCGTTCTACAAATGCAATGCCTGTTTCTGTCAATTTCTTATGAGAATCTCCAGTATTAGGTTCCCCCAATTCATTAGGATAGTTCCAGGTCAATGTAATAAGTCGAACACCATCAGCGTAAGCCTTGTCTAACTTAGCTAAATCGCCTCCAAGAACTCCCCCCTCTTCAATGGATAATAAAGCAGCTACTTTATGATTTTCATAACACGCTGTAATATCATCATAAGAACGCACATGACTGATATAGTCGCTATATTTTTGTATCTGACTATCGAACAATTGGCGCATAGATTCGTATCTACCATACGAATCGTCTTGTTCTTCTAAGTCTACAAATAATGCCAAATCCTGCAATCGACTATGCCCTTTGATAAGGCGCTCAATATCAATTTTCCAGTTATTAGAAAATAAATCACCATCATGAGGGTGGTCGATTAATTGCATTATCGTATCACAATGTAAATCAATCATATATTCACGCTATTTCTTTGCTTTTTTAGCATCTAATTTTTTTAATGCTTTAAGTTCAGCCATAAAGCTGTCAATATTATCAAACTTACGATATACTGAAGCAAAACGTACATAGGCAACTTGGTCAATATCTTTTAATTGTTGTAATACAAGTTCACCAATACGATCTGTAGAAATCTCTTGATTTACTTCATTGCGAATGTCTCGCTCTACATTATTGACCACTTCTTCCATAACGGACATAGGCACTGTTCGTTTGTCACAAGAACGTAACAAGCCATTTAACAATTTACCACGGTCAAATAATTCACGGCGACCATTCTTCTTTGCTACCATGAGTGGTACTTCTTCGATGATTTCATAAGTAGTAAAGCGGCGTCCACAATTAATACACTCCCGACGACGACGGATACTATTTCCTTCATCTGTCGTTCTTGAGTCTGTTACCTTCGTGTCTGTATGTTGGCAATAAGGACATCTCATTAGCTAATACTCCTTTTCTAATCAGTCAGTAATCATGAAAAAGGCACAATACGCCTATTTTCTTATACCTTATATAGTACCATATTTAGTAGGAAAAGTACAAAAAGAACCCCTTATAAACCTATGAATTACAATCTTTTTAAGAAGATTATAATCAAAAGTGTTATAAGGGGTTCTTTAGTATGCACTTACGCGCTAAATCGTATGAAATTAACGTTTAATAGCATCTTCAATGTGTAACAAGCAATCACCAGATTCGATACGGCTGCCTTCACGAACAAGAATTTCTTCAACGATACCACCGATAGGAGCTGTAATTGTTGTTTCCATCTTCATAGCTTCTGTTACGATTAATGGTTCACCTTTAGTTACGGATTGACCTTTTTTAACTAGAATCTTAACAACGGAACCAGACAACGTAGCACCAATTTCACCAGGGTTGGATTCATTTACTTTACGACGAACAACGCCAGTTGTTTTAGCATGTTTATCATGAACTTTAATAGAACGTGGTTGACCATTGAATTCAAAGAGAACGATGCGATTACCATCTTCATCAGGATCGGATACACCATTCATCTTGATAATTAATGTTTTACCTTTTTCAATAGTAACTTGAATTTCTTCACCACGTTTCATACCAAAGAAGAATGTTGGTGTATCTAGTACAGATACATTACCAAAGTCTTTAGTAAATTTAGTGTAGTCTTTAAATACTTTAGGATACAAGCAGTATGCACTTACATCTTCATCAGTAGTATTAGCACCCATTTCGTTTAATTCATTACGAACATGTTCGAAATCAGTTGGAGGTAATACAGCACCAGGACGAACAGTAATAGGGCGAGCACCTTTCAAGATGATTTTTTGAAGTTCTTCAGGGAACCCTTGATATGGTGTGCCTAGACGACCTTCGAAGAATTCTACTACTGATTGAGGGAAATCAAGAGTATCACCTTTTTCATAGATATCTTTTTCAGTCAAATTATTTTGTACCATGTACAATGTCATATCACCAACGACTTTAGAAGAAGGTGTTACCTTGATGATATCACCAAACATCATATTAACTTGGTGATATACTTTTTTAATGTCTGTCCAACGATCACCAAGTCCAACCATTTTAGCTTGTTGTTGCAAGTTGGAATATTGACCGCCTGGCATTTCATGTTGGTATACTTCTGTATTTGGATATTTTTCAGCTTTATCAACGCCTCTGTAGTAAGGACGAATACTACCGAAGTAATGAGACATTTCTTCCATGTAGCCGATGTTCATTTGTGGTTGACGTTCTGTACCTGCCAATGCATAGTACATGGAGTTCATGCTAGGTTGGCTTGTACCATTTGCAAATGCAGAGTAAGCTAAGTCGATTACGTCTACACCAGCATCTACAGCGCGGCCATAGGAGTAAATCGTATTGCCAGAACCTTCATGAGAATGCAAATGAATTGGTACTGTCACAGCATCTTTCAAAGCGGATACTAAGTTGTATGCAGCTTGAGGTTTCAACAAACCAGCCATATCTTTAATAGCGATGATGTTGGCACCAGCATTTTGCAATTCTTTAGCCATTTTTACATAGTAATCAAGATTGTATTTAGGACGATTGCTATCGAGGATATCGCCTGTGTAGCACAACGCAACTTCAGCAATCTTATTTTGATTGCGAACTTCATCGATGGCAACCTTCATATTGTCAAGGCTATTCAAGCTATCGAATACACGGAATACATCGATACCATTTTTAGCGGATAATTGAATGAAGTTACGAACTACATTATCTGGATAGGATGTATAACCAACGGCATTAGCACCGCGAATCAACATTTGAAGTAATGTATTAGGCACTTCTTTGCGGAACATGCGCAAACGTTCCCATGGATCTTCGTGCAAGAAACGATAGGATACGTCAAATGTTGCACCACCCCAACACTCTAAGGAGAATAGATTTGGTACACCTTTTGCTGCATCGCCAGCTACGCGAGCCATATCGATGGTACGCAAACGTGTAGCAAATAAGGATTGGTGAGCATCACGCCATGTTGTATCAGTAAAGAATACTTGTTTTTGGTCAGCCAACCATTTGCTGAAACCTTCTGGACCTAATTCGTCGAATTTTTGTTTTGTACCAGGTGCAGGAGACACATCTAATTTAGATGGCAATTGCATTGGTTCAAAATCAGGCACTTCTTGAGGACCTGCACCGGAGTAACCATTGATTGTAGTATCTGCAATGTAGCGAAGCAATTTAGTACCACGGTCACGATCTGGTTTTAATTCGAATAATTCAGGATGGTCTTCAATGAAGTTAACTGTGTAGTTACCGCTTTGGAATTCAGGGTTTTCAAGAACGTTAATCAAGAAATGAATGTTTGTTTTAACGCCACGAATACGGAATTCTTTCAAGCAACGAAGCATTTTACGAATGGTTTCTTCGTTGTTAGGACCGAATGCAGTTGCTTTTACCAATAGGGAATCATAGTAAGGTGTTACTACAGCGCCTGTGAAAGCATTACCAGAGTCTAATCGGATACCAAAGCCGCCGGAACTACGATATGCTAAGATTTTACCAGTATCTGGCATAAAGTTGTTCTTAGGATCTTCTGTAGTGATACGACATTGGATAGCAGTACCTTTACAAGGAATTTCATCTTGTTCAGGAATGCCTATTTCTGGGCTGTGCAAATCATAGCCTTCAGCGATACGAATTTGAGAATGAACAATATCGATATCCGTAATCATTTCTGTTACGGTATGTTCTACTTGGATACGAGGGTTAACTTCGATGAAATAGAAGGAACCATCAGCTGTTACCAAGAATTCAACAGTACCAGCATTAACGTAGCCAACATTTTTCATGATTTTTACGGCTGCATCACATACGGCTTTACGAGTTTCTAATGGCAATGCAAAAGCTGGTGCCATTTCAACAACCTTTTGGTGACGACGTTGTACAGAGCAATCACGTTCATGTAAATGAACTACATTACCATGTTCATCACCTAAGATTTGTACTTCAATATGTTTAGGTTCAACAATAAGTTTTTCTACATATACATCATCATCGCCAAATGCTGCTTTAGCTTCGGATTTAGCGCGGTCATAAGCATCGCGTAACTCTTCTTTGCGGTGAACTTCGCGCATACCACGACCGCCACCACCGTTTACGGCTTTAATCATCAATGGATAGCCGTGAGTTTCAGCAAATTCTTCTAATTGTGCAAAATCACGCAATGCCCCATCAGAACCTGGAATCATTGGAATGTCTGCCAATTTAGCTTGTGTACGAGCATTAACCTTGTCGCCGAACATATTCAAATGTTCTACGTGAGGTCCAATGAAAATGATGCCTTCTTCACCGCAACGACGAGCAAACTCTTCGTTTTCGGATAAGAAACCATAGCCAGGATGGATAGCATCAATGTCATGCTCTTTAGCAATGCGGATGATATCTTCAATATCCAAATAGGCATCAACTGGTTTTTTACCTTCCCCAACCAAATATGCTTCATCAGCTTGGTTACGGTGCAAGGACAATGTGTCTTCTTTAGAATAGATAGCTACTGTTTTAATACCCATTTCGTTACATGCACGAAATACGCGGATTGCGATTTCGCCACGATTGGCTACCAAAACGGATTTAATTTTCTTCATAATTGCCTCCTACCGAGTCCTATCGAATGATAGATTTGTGTGCATTGATATACATTGTATATATGTATATCGAAATACATGTTTTACTTAAACATTTATCACTTTTTTTGATATCCGATTATGAATCAAATATACTTATATTATACAATAATTTTCAGATATTAAAAGCATTAATCATCAATATGGTTATATTTATAAAATATTTAACCTAATATAGAAATTATTCTATTCATTAATTTTTCATATGTATTTTTACATACACCGGATGTGGAATAAGGTTATATTTATGTAATTTATTCATCACCCAAGAAATGTTCCATTAAATGATTCAATTGTTCTTGGTCACGAGCTCCCATCGTTTCAACAGCGGAATGCATAGCCAATAATGGTAAGCCAATGTCCATCGTCCGCATTGGTAACATAGCTGATGAAATAGAACCTACAGTTGAGCCACCCGGAATATCAGAACGATTAACATAAATCTGGTAGGCTACATTAGCTTCCTCACAAAGGCCTTTCACAATGGCAATAGCCTTTGCATCGCCTGCATAAGATTGGCTACAGGCCTGTTTTAATGTAACGCCTCCATTGAGTACCGGGAAATTGGTAATATCATTTTTCTCTGGATAATTTGGATGCAATCCATGGGCTACATCAGATGAAATCATGAATCCACGAGCCACATCTAGATCCATATCATCACGGCTTAATCCTAAACTGCGATACACACGTTCTAATAAGTTTGGCAATAACATTCCTGCTCCGCCTTGTTTAGTACGGCTACCCACCTCTTCATTGTCGAATAGGATTGCACAGCGAATACCGTCAACTTTATTTATCTTTGCCTCTACAATACCCGCGAGAACACCGAAGCAAGATGTTAAATTATCAAGTCTTGGAGAACTAATGAAATCGAAATCTGTACCAACTAATGCACCTTCTGTTACAGGATAGAGTGTAATTTCATAGGATAGAATTTCAGATGGATCACAATTAATCTCGTCTGCTAAAAATTGATTCCATACCTCTTCCTCAGATTTTGTCGTATCTCCATCTGGTTTCATCATGATGATAGGTAACATTTCTTTTTGTCGATTCAATGCTACCCCATCATTCACATTACGATTCATATGAATTGCTAAATTAGGAATAATAGCGATTGGCCGCTTCGTATCAAATAAAACGGAATCAACATCATATGGGTTCTCACCTTTTAAAACAACGGTCCCCGCCGCACCTAAAGGTCGATCTAACCAGGTATTTTGAATTAATCCACCATACATTTCAACATTGAGCTTTGTGTACCCTTTTACATCTGTAATAGGATTAGGTTTTACCCGTATAGCAGGAAAATCTGTATGAGCCGATGCAATGCGTAAAGAATGACGATAGTCCTCGCCTATGTGAAAGGCAAATAATGTCGTACCATATACATTAACTACATAATCACCAGATGTTAAATTCCAAGGTTCTTCCAAGGATAACTCTGTAAATCCTGCATCTAATAATAGTTGCAAACTGGTATCTACCGTATGATACGGAGATGTACATCCCTTGATATATTTTATTAATTGAGGATTATCAAATTTCATATGACCTCCTACTCAATTATTACATGCAAATTGTTATGTAATATACATAATCTATTGCCATTGTATCACAAAAACGCCGTCCCACAAGGGACGGCGTCATGTATACATAATCGTATACGTTTATGTAATTGTATGTTACCACATACCGATAACTTTCATCCAAATAGAACCTAATCCTACAAAGATGATTAAGTTGATTACGGATGAGAAGAAACCGAGTTTCCACCATGTGTTTTGAGGAACATATCCAGTGTTGAAGATTACTGGAGAAGGACCTGCTGCATAGTGAGTCAAGGACATACACAAGTTAGATGTGAATGCAATCATCAACAATGTCAACATTGGTGGTGCACCTGCAGAGATAGCAATAGCGGAGAATGCTACGAACATGGCAGAAATATGTGCTGTTAAGGATGCGAATACATAGTGGGAATATGTATTAATAAGTACAGCTATAACGAAGGCAATAATCCAAGATCCTTCTGGAATATAAGCGCCTACAAGTACTGTAGCCCATTTGATGAAGCCCAATTTGGACAAGAAACCAGCAAAGCCCATCAATGTACCCATCCAAACCAATGTATCCCAAGCACCTTTTTCACTTTTAACATCGTCCCAAATAAGAACACCTGTAGCAAGCAAAATAGAAATACCTAAGAATGCAACAGTTGTAGCATCAATTTTTGTGAATTGAGAGGTAGCCCATAACACTAAAGCTAAAACGAATACGCCTAGCATAACCCATTCTTGGAACGACATTTTACCAAGGCCTTTTAGCTCTTCGCGAATCATTTGTTGTGCTTCACGAGCATCTTTAATTTCAGGTGGATATACTTTGTAAATGAAATACGGCATAATGATTAATGCAATGATACCAGGAACAATGGCTGCCATAGCCCAATCCCCCCAAGTAATGCCAATTCCAAAGGATTGAAGTGCCAATGCAGCAACTAATGTATTACCCGCCATAGATGTTTGGAACATAGCAGATGTAATCGTATTGACTTGATAAATAGATTGCATCAAGAAGGAACCAATCTTACGAGGACCATCTTGTGGTTCAGAGCCGAACGCTTTTGCCAAACTTGTCGTAATTGGCATAATAACACCGCCCACACGAGCTGTATTAGATGGTGTGGCAGGCGCCAAAATCAAATCAGATAAAGCTAAAGCATAAGATAGGCGCAAAGAACTGCTACCAAATGCAGCAATCAAGTTATAAGCAATACGTTTACCCAAACCAGTCTTAATAAAACCACGAGAGAATAAGAAGGCCCCAACAATTAACCAAATGGCAGAATTCGCAAAACCAGAAATAGCTTCACCAATTTTCAATGTACCTGTGAGTGCAGCCACAGTGATAACAACGATAGATACACCACCAATTGGTAATGGCTGCGTAATAAAGCCTACGATGGTAGCAACAAAGATGGCGAATAAGTGCCAAGACTGAGGTGTTAAACCCTCTGGTGTTGGAATAAACCACAGGCCTATACCAAAGACCGCTGGAATAATCCAGTTCAATAGTTTTTTCATACACATACCTCCTACATAGGAAAAAAAATTAAACTTTGTATGAAAAAAGCTGTGCATCTAAAACTATGCACAGCTTTCATCGTCATATATATCCTACTCAGGCAAAGATACATCCTCTAAATTTGTTTTGTCGATAGACTCAATATCACCTTTATCGCATAAATTTGCAATATTAGGATCGATTGGTAAACGGCTCAACAATAATAGACCATATTTTTGAAGAATTTCTTCAATATGGCTTTCACCAAAGATTTGGTAATCCTTACCATTATCTGGACAATGGAAGTACGAATAGTTTTCTACTACACCGATGATAGGCACTTGCATCAAATCAGCCATTTTAACTGCTTTTTCAACAATCATGGATACCAAGTCTTGAGGAGATGTAACAATGATAATACCATCCAATTTCAAGGATTGATATACAGTAATTGCTACGTCACCTGTTCCTGGTGGCATATCAACGAATAAATAATCGATGTCTTTCCAAATAACATCACTGTAGAATTGTTTTACAACATTGCCTAGAATAGGACCACGCCACAATACAGGATCTGTATCATTTTCAAGCAACAAATTAACAGACATTACATCAATGCCATATTGCTTAGTTTTAACAGGATACATACCAACTTCGTCAGCGTAAGCCTTTTCTTTGATACCAAACATCTTAGGAATGGATGGACCAGTTATATCAGCATCAAGAATACCTACTTTATAACCTTTACGAGCCATCGTTAAGGCCATCAAGCTTGTAACGGAGGATTTACCTACGCCACCCTTACCGGATACAACACCGATAACATGTTTAACGGAACTCAATTCATGCAATGGCGCCGTCATATCTTGAGGCTGTTGTGCACCACCGCAACCTGCGGATTTGGATGGACAACTATTGCAATCACTACTGCTGCTACCGCAACCCATAGTAAACACCTACTTTCTTTGAGGACTTCCCTCAACAATATATAGTTAGAAAATTATTATCTCATTGTAAATATCGTTCATTGTGAAAGCTCTTTCTACAACTAACACATCATATATTTACAGTGTTATTGTATCATGGTAGTTTAATAATTTTCAATATACCTATACGCTTTAAACGACTAAATTATTCACCACAATAGTCCTTTGTAAGAGCACAGAGGATTTCCATCCCCTTCTCAATTTCTGGAATTGTTGGCACCGTATAGCTCAAACGGAATGCATGACCGTTTTGTACGCCATCAGCTGCAAAGGCACCACATTTAATAATGCCTACATTTTTATCCATGCACGCTTCAAAGAATTCATCACAATCAACAGTATCCGGCATTGTCATCCATGCGAACATACCACCTGTAGGTTGCGTCAAATGAACCTTGGAACTACCTTTTTCTTTAAAGACACGCATCATAGCATCACATTTAGATTTATATACCTTCTGTACATTTTCTAAATGTGCATCGTAATCAATATGCTCTAGTACGTGTGCTACCACCTTTTGTGTAACTAGCGGCATTTGTCCAGCCGTATTATTTTTTAACGCTTGGATAGTGCCGATAACATTTTCTGGTCCCAACAAGAAACCAACGCGCAAGCCTGCCGATAATGTTTTAGAATACGATCCTGCGTAAAGGACACGGTTTTCCGTATCAAAGGATTTAAAGGCCGGTACATGCTCACCAGCAAAACGAATTTCACCATATGGATCATCTTCATAAATGAATAAATCATATTTAGATGCAATAGCGTAAATTTCTTTACGACGCTCTAAAGGCATGGTAATACCGGTTGGGTTTTGGAAATTTGGAATTAAATAGATATATTTCCCCTTACCAGATTGAGCTGCTTTTTCCAATTCACTGGGAATCATACCTGACTCATCAGTTTTGATACCGACTGCCTTAGCCCCCATATTGCGTACAGAATTGATAGCACTGGTGAAAGTATAATCATCCATATATACTTCGTCACCTGGTTCACACACGGTAATTGGTACTAAGCCCAATAGTTGACCAGCCCCATTAGAAATGATTAAACCTTGGCCTTCTAAATTCATATGATGAACTTCAGATAAACGTTTCAATGTCAATTCTGCCAAACGTGCATCCCCTTGCATTGGACCGTATTGTAACAAGCCCATAGGATTGTCATGAACGATGAAATCAAAAGCATCTTCGATGACTTTCACAGGAATTGCCTCTGGTGCTGGATTACCAATACCAAAACTGATAAATCCTGGTACACCTACACCACGTTCAAATACTTCACGGATGAAATTAGGACCTTTTAATATGACACGTTCAGGAAGTGAAAAACTCATAGTATCGCCTCTTTTATTTTAACTACATAGAATTACATTTTATTAAGCATTAGGATCATGTTCTCGTTCTGCATTACGCTTATTAATATAGCGTTTGTATACCTTCCACAAAATGAAATATACAATGGCTGCTACGACTACGATAATACCTAGACGCCCCATATTTTCTTGAAAATTTACAATATCTGTGCCAATGGCAACTTCAAGGGCTGTAGATGGGAATTTACCAATTAAATTGGCCAAGATATAGTCACGCGGCTTAATCTTACTGATAGCCCCTAATGCAGTGATAACGCCAGATGGAAAATAAGGCAGTGATCTAGCAAATAACATGACCACAAAACCATTATTGCCAGAGAAATCGTCAACTTTCATCAATGTGGTACTCTTAGAAATTAGCTTATCCGCTGCATCTCGTAAGAAATAACGCATAATGTAAAAGCTAATAACTACCCCAATTGTTTCAGCGAGCCATGAAATAATGATACCAGGCCACATGCCAAACACGAGACCATTCGCTGTGGAAATAAAGATAGATGGCAAAAAGCCTACAGCATTGACAAAAATATCAAGGAGCATACTCACCACCATAGCCATAGGACCATAGCCTTGAATATACTCGGCAATTTCCTCCATAGAACCACTCGTAGCTAAATGCCACATAGTTGGGTAAAATGTTGGATCTACAATATTAATGATGATTAGCAATACGACAAATAATATGCCCGCTATTACCTGTACCAAGCCTTCACCAGAAGGCGAAAATTTTCGTTCTTTCATAGTAACCTCGTTTAATAAAACTAGTACTATTATAGCACGGATTCTATAGAGTCTGTATAATTAAGTCTATTTTAGGAAATAATAAATTTTATCATTACAAAATTAGCATATATACTCATAAGAGTTGTATAATACAAATATATTCTATTTCATAATGAAAGAAGGTTTACTATGATACAAGTTGGTCAATCTGCTACAGCAACGGTTACAGTTACTGAATCTAATATTGCAAAAACAATGAAGTCTGGTTCTCTTGAGGTATTTGCTACGCCTGCTATGTGTGCACTTATGGAAGAAGCTGCACAAGCGGCGGTGCAACCAGAATTAAACGACGGTGAAGGCACGGTAGGCATCTCCCTATCAATCAGCCACGACGCGCCTTCCCCGATGGGTGCTACAATCACGGCTACGGCTACAGTAACAGCTGTAGAAGGTCGTAAAATCTCCTTTGCTATCGAAGCATCCGATGGTATTGGTATCATTGGTAAAGGCACACACGATAGATTCGTCATTAACAACGAAAAATTTATGTCTAAAGTTGGTGCACGAAAAGCATCAAACTAAATAGGCCGATTCAATAAAATAATTTCGTAAACACAAACATCCTCCACAATCATCTGATTATGGAGGATGTTTTTATATTGTATTCTTTTATATGCCTAAAAGATTAGCAAATCTTAACTACCCAACCTTCTGGAGCTTCGATTTCGCCATGTTGGATACCAAGTAATGTATCATATAATTTTTTAGTTACAGGGCCCATATCATCCATGCCAGCTGGTACATTAATAGTGCCTTCTGGAGTATCGATTTGACCTACTGGAGAAATAACAGCTGCTGTACCGCAAAGGCCGATTTCTGCAAAGTCTTTTAATTCATCTTTATGAACAGGGCGATGTTCTACCTTCATACCAAGATAATGTTCTGCTACATACATCAAGGAACGACGTGTAATGGATGGCAAGATACTATCGGATTTAGGTGTTACCAATGCGCCATCTTTAGAAATGAAGATGAAGTTAGCACCACCAGTTTCTTCTACATGAGTACGAGTAGCTGCATCAAGGTACATATTTTCAGCATAACCTTTTGCATGTGCATCAGTAATAGCGTACAAACTCATAGCGTAGTTAAGACCAGCTTTGATATGACCAGTACCATGAGGAGCTGCACGGTCAAAATCAGTAATGCGGATTTTGATTGGTTTTGCGCCACCTTTAAAGTAAGGGCCTACTGGTGTTGTGAATACACGGAATTGATATTCGTCAGCTGGTTTTACACCGATAACGGAGTTAGTGCCCATCATGTAAGGACGAATATAAAGGCTTGCACCATGACCGTAAGGAGGTACAAAATCTTTATTAGCTTTTACTACTTCTTTTACAGCTTCAATGAAACGACCTTCAGGTAATGTAGGCATTACGAGGCGTTCACAAGATTGATTTAAACGTTCAGCGTTTAGATCCGGACGGAAACATACGATGTGACCATCTTTAGTGTAGTATGCTTTCAAACCTTCGAATACAGTTTGCGCATATTGGAATACACCTGCACATTCATTAAGGACAACATTAGCATCAGTAATTAAACCGCCTTCGTCCCATTTACCATCTTTATATGTAGTCAAATAACGGTAATCGGTTTCTACATAACCAAAACCGAGATTATCCCAATCGATATTCTTGCTCATAACAATAACCTCCATGCTTATTAATATACTTATAATCTTAACACTATGAGCAAGTTATTTCAACATATTCTATAGAGGACAGAAGTTTATCTATAATAAATTTAGTTCGTTTCAAATCATAAGGTACGTCGTAACGCGTATGATATGAAATAGATTCTACACGACCAGTACGAACCGCATTATCGGATCCAAACGGAACTTTTACAATATCCCCTTCATATATATCATTTCTATCTGTACGATAATAAAATTCTTGGTTTATCTTAAAAATATATACTAAACAATACGTATAAATCCTTCTATCAGATGTATGATTTGATTGTAAAAACTCTTGTAAAGATGTATCTCTTGTATGAGCATGTATAAAATTAATTAGATTTTTATACCAAGTGGGTACATACTGATCAGTTACATTCCCTATAAACAATGTATCTTCTTTATGCGCCCATCTAATACGTACTGTTACTATACCACCACGAGCAGGGTCTCTATCAAGGTCATGACTTTCACTAAGACTAAAGGAATCTAGACTATATAGCATTTCGCCAATGTGAAAGTCAATATCTTGCTTCAATTGATGAATCATTTGATTATCTACATACTCGCTATGACTATGGCTAGAGTGACCCAATTGTTTACTATTACAATCAATGGAAATAGACGGCTCATTCCAATTAAAATTCAATGTATTTACGTCACCATATTCTTGGTATATATTTTTTTGCACTTCAATATGAATTTCTTGAATTCTATCTTTTTCTCGATTTCCATCAAATAAAAGTAATGTAGGCATACCTAGGATTTGTCTGAATAGTATAGACATGGCCCTCAGGGTATTATCAAAAGGAAATTCATATATAAATTCCTGATCCTCAGTGTTGATGAGCTGCACTTGGACAGTACACTCATCCTCATCATATAGGTCAATATCATCGGAAAATCTACGCCCCATAAGCTCTAATAGATATTGTTTTTTAGATTCGTCAATTGAGTACTCCTTAGTTGTTAAGGATTCTATTTTCCCCTCTACAGGTTTCGAGATATGCTCCCATTTAATGCCATAGGTAACACTAATAGCTTCTTTAATAGAAATATGTTGTCTCTCTTCAATATAGTAATCTTTACGATTTAATTTCACTTCCTTTGGAACGCCATCTGGTAAATTACCATACCAACTACCAGTACTTATAATGTCACAAGACGCTACGGAACCTATAAATTTATCTGTCACATTTCTATGCATATACATAGGAACTCCTCCTTTTATTACTTTTTAAAAGTATATCAAATAGGATGTGATAAAAATGCCTCTATATAATTATTTTGTCAAAATTATTCTTTACATACCAATTTATATTATAATAAACTTAATATCCCAATGTGTAAGGAGGTATCGCTCATGAAAGAATCTACTAAACATAATCTAATCCCAAATCTTAAAAACATCATCTGTATAGGTCTCAATTATGCGGACCATATTGCGGAAACCAGTCTTGCTACACATGATTTTCCAGAAATCTTTATGAAAACTACAAATGCGCTTGCAGGTCATCAAGATACAATTACCATCGAAGATGAATCCTTTCATTATGATTACGAAGGTGAGCTAGTTATCATCATTGGTAAAGCAGGTAAAAATATATCTCGTGAACAAGCAAAAGAACATATCTTAGGATATACCATAGGTAATGACGTATCAGCTCGCGCTTTACAATTTAGAGGCTCTCAATGGATTCTCGGCAAATCGCTAGATAACTTTGCTCCTATTGGCCCTATTATCGTTTCACCTGACGAATTTGATTTTGACAATGCTACCATTACAACAACAGTCAATGGAGAGGTTCGTCAACAAGCCCAATTACAGCAAATGCTGTTTAAGCCGGATGCGATTATCGAATTTGTATCTCAGTATATTACACTACAAGAAGGTGACATCATCTTTACTGGTACACCTAGTGGCGTTGTACTCGGTAAAAATGAATCTAAATATAGTTGGCTAAAATCTGGTGATACTGTATCTATATCGATTAGTGGTATTGGTACATTAGAAAATCAATTTAAATAATTTCCTGCACAAATAAATAACCTATATATACCAAAAGAGATTACCTATGATATGTCTATCCATCATGAGTAATCTCTTTCTTCTTTTCTATAAATCTATTTAATTATGATTTTACAATCTAATATGTACTATTTATGTTCCGCCTCAAGATCGAGCATATATTTCTTACGTTCAATACCACCCGCATATCCTGTCAATTTACCATTACTACCGATAACGCGATGGCACGGAACAATGATAGATATAGGATTATGTCCTACAGCACCTCCTACAGCTTGAGCAGAAAATGTTTCTTTGCCTTGTTTTTCAGCAATCTGCTTACCTATTTCACCATAAGTTATGGTCTTACCATAAGGGATAGTTTGTAATATAGACCATACAGATTTACGGAACTCAGTTCCTTCTAGTTGTATCGGTGGCGTAATAAACGGTTTTTGTCCTTTAAAATATTGATCTAGCCACATAATGGTCACTTCAAAAGGGCCCGTTTTTTGTTCAATATACTCTGTATCATCATAACTAGGTGCATGAGCTTCATCAACGAAAAATAAATCTGTTAAATACGTTAATGTACCAAGCATTATCATCGTTCCTAACGGACTTTCATAGGTGTATTTATAATTCATAGTACAATAACTCCTTCTTAAGCTAACAAATCATTCAAAACTTTTTTAATATCATCATTAAATGATACAGTATTTTTATGAATTTCAAAAGGAATATATTACCTATCCCAATAATTTGTTGTAGATATCATAATCTATATCCTTAAAAACATTAAATACCACTTGTATTTTACTATTAGTTTCTTTTAAATAGGTACGCACCGTATCGATTGCAATTCTGGCAGCCAATTCATTGGGAAATCTAAACTCACCTGTAGAAATACAGCAAAATGCAATGGACTTCAAACTATAAGCATTGGCTAACTCCAAGCAAGATCGATAGCACGATGCCAATTGTTCTTGTTCTAACTCTGTAACAGTATCATAAATAATAGGTCCAACCGTATGGATAACATGACTGGCAGGTAAATTATAACCATAAGTCATTCGAGCTACACCTGTCTTTTCAGGCATATCCATATATTCAATCATACGAGCACAGGCCATGCGCAGCTCAATCCCAGCAAAGGTATGAATGGCATTATCAATACATTTGTGATTAGGTGCAAAACAACCGAGCAACTGATTATTAGCGGCATTAACTATAGCCTTTACTGCTAAACGCGTAATATCACCTTGCCACAAATATATCTGAGATTCCCGCTCTTCCATATCACTAAGCGTTACAATGCCTTTTTCATGAGCCAATTCATTTAAATACTCATCTTGTACCTTCATCCACTCTACTGGCATAGATCCTGCAGGGCGAATATTACAAAGAGACCTAAACAGTGTAAACTGTTCTGCTTCATCATTAGGGATTTCAATGTATTCGTCTTTATATTTCTCTGTATATTCTTCTACTAATCCTTTTACAAGATAAATTAAACGTTCTTGCTGTGTCATATGTAACTCCTTATGGTCTATAAAGACTTTAACTTATTATATAACAAAAAAACTGCTAGCACATAATTATATGCTAGCAGTAACTTTACTGGTTATAGTATATCAAAGACTATGGTCTTATAAAAGATTGACCGCCATGATTTACAAGGATATCTCCTTGCAACACTTTAGTAGTAACACCTTGTAAACTACTTTGAATTTGGCTCATCATAAAACGATAGCCTGGGCTATTTACATGTTTATTGAAAGCGACCTCATCGCTATAAATTTGAATTACATACCAGTGAGTTTTATTGTTTCTTTCACGCAATACGTAACCGGCCTTATAGCCCGCATCATCACGAACAGCACGGTCAATATCTAATTGATATTGTTTTTGTACTGTATCAACCTCATTACCGTCTACTGTAAACTCTGTTAAGGTCACAACAGATTGACCATCATTAATCAAAGATAACGCATCTGGTTTTTCAATCAATAACAAAGGCTGTACATCATACAATTTACGATTTATCAGTTTAGAACCAACCTCGTTAATATAGTTTTGGAAATGCTCAGATTTGCGATGTGTTTCTAATGCAGCCGTATCTTTATATACCTCCACTACGTATGATTCAGAGGGATTACCTTTTACATGAGCCACATTCATAGATAAAGTATTAGGCTCGTTAGCCATAGAGGCTGTTAAATTCTGAATACCTGCAGTATTATATGCACCTTGTAATTCGTTTGGTACTTGGAAACGATACAAACCTACAATAGGGGCTGTATCTACCTGTTCTTGTTTATCAAATGTGAATGCTGCAAACGATGTGCTAACGCCTAAAGCGGAAATAGCAAAGGTAAGTATTATATGTTTAAAAATCTTCAAATTCATGGTAATACCTCATTAAACTTAATTAATCATCATTATTTATTCTATCTTTTAATAATTTATATATACGAATAATATTAGGTTGTGTTGGCATAAACTTTGGAACATATCTTGAATTAAAAATACACTTTCTTTACCATCATCAAGTTTTGCTATATAAAGTGTATCACAACGTTTAAATTTAAGCTCTTTTTTCTTAATTATCTCCCTATACTTTTGAATTTGACTTGATAAAGGATACAAAAAGCCCTCCGCTTGTAGCGAAGGACTTTCTTATCAACCCAACCATTTATATACCGCAATATTGGTCAGCGGTAATACTTTCAACCCGACTATTTATACCCCACATATCGGTCAGTGGCCTACTTCTATCTCTATAATACAGAACTAAATTTAGCTTGACAAACAACTAAAGATTATAAATCGACTTTAAATTTATATTGTTATATATTCTATTGTTGTACCATGCTCCTCTATAAGTTTAACAAGGTCTCTTCCTTGTAACCACACGGTCGCATCATTTTGATTGGGATGTATACCAATAAGATTATCCTTATAATCCGCATCAATATAATAATGCACTCTGAGTTCTTTATCATTTAGTAAGCAGAATGGAGATACGTGGCCGGGTTTAATCTTTAGTATATCCCAAAGCTCTTCTTCAGAACCAAAGGAAATTTTTTTAAGATTGTGGTCCTTACGGAATTGTTTTAAATCTACACGCTTTGAACCGCGTACAGTAATTAAATAGTAATGCTCCCTCTTATGGTCACGGATAAATAAATTCTTCGCATCCCATTCTGGATATGGCAGTTCTACATCAGGTTTATCGTCCATACTAAATAGCGGTGCGTGATCCGTAACTTCAAAATCGATATGATGGTCACGCAAACAATCATATACGCCTTGTTTATCTAACATGTAATACCTCTAATACATATATTGTTAATGAAAGTAGCACTTATATGCTATATCACTACATTTATTCTGGAACTTTATAGGTCCCATCAAATACAAATAATTCAGGATGTGCATGTACGAATGTGTCTTCATAGATTCCATCATATTCATATACTACATCATCTTTTTTATCGAGGAAATCAAACAATTCATCCTCATTGTCCCAATCTTTTAGAATGTTCCATCGCTCTTCCCTATCAAATGGAACGGAACCACCAAAGTAATCGATGACGGATTGTAAATTATCCGCTAGTATATCCATTTTGAAGAGTCGCAAACCTTCTAGAGCATCTTCCCATACAATACCGGTAGAGTTATAGAAGAATTGGTGATGACCACCATTATTAACCTCTGCGAAATACCAAGATATAGCATTAAGATAGCGTTGCTCTACGGTAAAGCCTTTTGCAGATTCTATATAATCATCATAAGATCCATATATATTGATGGTCCAATACATGGGTTCATTAATGGTCCATACATCGTCTGTAGCCATGATTTCCTCAACAGTAATGGTGCGATGACGAGGTACACCTTTACGTTTCTTCTTTTTCTTTGCTACATATTCATTATAAGCAGAACACAATTCAGGATAATCAGCTTCACATCTTTCAAAATCCATTTGCGAATAGCACATATCAATGACTTCAAAACAGTACGATTTTATATCATCTAGTTTAGCTTTCGTAGCTAAACGTACACCTTGATCTACTAACCTTAACATCTGTTGCATAGTATCCGATGTGTACCCGTCACTATTATCCAAAGCAATGGCTCCATACGCATAGGCACAGCGATAATACCACACCGCATCACGATACGCTTCATCAATAGATTCTAATACCTTAATAGCCTCTTTTTCATTGCTATTATTGTTATAAGCTCGACCAAGCTCACCTAATAGAGGTACAGATAAATTTTCTATGCCCACATCAGTTAACACATCAATAATAGTTTCAACATTTCCCGTATCATTAAGATCTTTTATGGTTTGTAATTGCTCCGCATCAGAAAGTGCTTTAAATTGTTCAACCGTTAATGCCATTATGTCACATCCTGTCATATTACACATATAGTCTTTTTGTTAACATTATCTAGAAACTAGCTACCACAAATAATATAGAATACTGGTATACCGTCTTCGTTATCTATGAGACCGTAACCTTCACATTCATGGCCTTCGTATTCAATACCTTCAAAGAATACGTGATCGCCTAATTCTTTATTAGCCATCAAATTGTGCAATTTAAAGAGCAATTCTTCTCTAGTAAAATATGTACCATTATCCGCCACAAGATGAGCTATAATTTCTACCTGCCACATGCCATCTTCTTTATCTTCTTCCAGCAATTCTTCATCGGTAACACGTTCATTATCAAAAAGTTGGTCTTCACTTTCAATCCAAGCTTCATAGGTTACTAGAATTTCAGGTTCTTCTAATCTATCGTCGTCATCTACTTGATCATCATCTACGTATTTCTTTACATTTTCATTGTATTCTTTGGAAAACTCTTCTCTGCTATATGTTTGCTTATTAAATACCCAATGTACTACATCATATGTAGGATAGTTATCTTCTTCGCATTCATTAATGTCTCCAGTAGCTTTACCTTCTGTAGTATCTTTACTATTTTTCTTATCAAACACAGTCTTAATAGTTTCATATACCAAAGGATAATCCACCTTGTACTCTTTTGGCTTAATTTTAGATAGGTGATATTTTACCACTTCACAGCACCAAACAAGCTGTTTATCTAAGTGAGCTTCTTTCGTCACTTTTATGCCCGTCTCTATTAACTGTAATGCTTTCTGCACATGTTCAGATTCGTAGCTTTCACCAATAGCTAACATCCCATGAGCATAACCACAACGATAGTACCAAGACCAATCGCGATGTGCCTCATCGATTCGTTCAAACAACTCGATAGCCTCTGTTGCGCGGCCATTATTGTTATACATACGTCCTAAGGTGCTTAATAGTATAGGAGACAAATTATCGATGCCTATATTCGTTAACAACTCCATAGCACGCTTACTATCGATGCCCTCTTGTTCATTAAGGAGCTTAACCTTTTCCTCATCACTTAACGATTGAAACTCTTCGTCTGTAATCTCTTCTATACTGATATATAAGTTCTTAATAAAGTCACCAAAATTATCTGCTAATAGAGTAATTGAGTAATCACATTCTTGATCTACCCGTACAATCTTAGGCTCACCGGTAGGACCACACTCACGATAATCGAGGAAAATCATATCATGACCGCCGGAAATCGTATCGGCTACAACGATACCGATAGGTGGATACTTTACTTTCGAAATCCAAAATTCATTACCCATCTCACCTAAAAGAGAGTATTTTTTATCTCTATCGATGCCATATATACCTGTTACGTATACACAATCGTCATCATCATTAATAAAACAATTCTTCTTTACTACACCACCATTATGATTTTTAAGTAGCTCAATATATGCTGCCGGCAATGTATAGCCTAGCTCAGCTTCAGCATCCTTAATATCCTCATCGGTAACAGGTTTACCTATATAGGATTCAAATGCATAATCAACATCGTTCCAAAATTCGGTCCAATCAAAGTCTTTTAGATTATTCATAATACTCTCTCCTAGCCAAATGGATATAATCTAATCACATTTTATGTCATTAATGGAATATTTTTTTATTAAAGCTTTCACCTCTCGTCGTATCAATATAGTATCTACAATATAGGCAATAATTATATAAGGAAATGAATTTATAATCGCTAGAGGCATTAATATGACTGCTGCCCGCAATAGATCTAAAGAGTAGGCATACCACTTAATCTCTACGGTATTTAAAATGGGTATAACATTGTATATTACCCTTAATTCCCATTTCATTAACGGATTTAGTTCCTCACTGGTTCCTACTAACCAAGCAAAGATAATCCCAAAAATCAAGAAATATAATATGCCAACGGGAATTAATATCTTCGCTCGCTTCTTTAATAGGTTACGATATATCTCATCTTCTTCCTCCGGTGCTATATCATATAACATATTACATTGAATCTGAATCCGTCTAAATCGGTAACGAATGTACTTATACAAAATGTTATTCGGTGTATATAGCATAATAGGCTCCGCATATAAGTCATACTAGCAAAATCATGGAAAATATATCATCCATCTATGGCAAAATAATGTAAATCTTTGAATTCATCATCCCAAAATGTAAAAGAAAAGATATGGGTATCATCAAATGTTTGCTCACAATAGGTCACAGCATCTCGGTCTGGTTCAATAATAGGCATACCTATCCGTGTTTTCACGTCATCAATAGTGACATCACCATACCAATCTCGTATTTCGTTATAAATGAAAGTTACAATTGCATCTATATTCTTATGGTAATTAACAGCTAATAATTTTGCAGTCTCTACATTAGCATCTGTTGGAACCTCATCCCAGCAAAATTGTATACCTTCATAGGAAACAGTGTATTGTCTTAACTGTTCATCATATATTACATGATTATTCATTTTCAGATTCCTTTACATAGCTTTCCATCTTAGGCCTTAAATCTAACACGATGTCCCAGTCATCTAATTCTGGCACCTTATGATGTGCAATAAATTCTTCTATAATCTGGAGTGCCTCTTGATGTCCTAGCTCATTTTTACCATATATGATGGCTCCATGCTCACCATCATTGGTTACACTTATCTCGATATGTAATAATTCTGTATGTTGGTCACTACAAACTTGTACGAAGTTATATAGCTTAGTACCTACTGAAATAGCTTTTGGTGGTGAAACAATTAGAAAATCTATATCGTTATCTTGAATCGAATACAGATTTTGCTCTACTTCTTTCAAAGTTATACCTTCATATTTGTACTCACCCACATCAATTGACCAATCTGTATATGTTTTCTCAAAGGTATCTATCATATGTATCGCCTCTCCTTTACGATATACATTAGAATAAGGTTTCTAAATGACCTGATATATCTGCCATAAACTCATCAAACTTGCATAGTTCTCGTAGTTCTTGGTGTTCTGTATCATAACAACCAATCTTTTTAGACTTAGGATCCCATACAATTTGCCAGTCGTTATACTCGCCTAGTTCTTTAGATAGTCGTAATAGTTTACGACGCCCCATTTTAAATGGAACCGTATCGATGAGAGGTAAGAACTCTATAGATATAAAATCAGAGTCTGGCAATTCAAAATAGAGAGTATCTCCCTCTAAAAATGATACTAATGCTTTTGGTAGTTTAAATGGTTTTAATTGATTTATTTTATTCTGTATATCATGAAACTCCGGTGGCTCTAATGTTTTAAAGTACTCTGCCATCTCCATATCGCCCTTTTCAACGGCAATACTATAGGGACGCATACCATCCTTTTCCGTGATAGTCACATCCGCGCCATGTTCTACCAAGTATTTACACATCTGTAAATCCACATACCGGGCTGCTACGCACAATGGAGTTGGCTTAAAAGGATACACAGAATCAGGCTTGTTGTAATTAATATCTACACCATTATAAATAAAAAAATCTAGAACCTCATAATTTTTGTCTGTAATGGCATTTCTGAAAGCTTTACCACCATATTTCTGTACTGTATGGCCTAAGTCATGAATAATTTGTAAGTTCTCATATTTTTTCCCATAAGTAGCAGCTTGAAAAGCATCTACATCCACAGAGTTCAAGGCGTGAATATTAGTACCATGAGCCACCATATAATCAATAATTTCTTTATTTCCATAACGTACAGCTAACAAGAAACCTGGATTTTCTTCATCATTTAGATCCACACCATGTTCAACTAACCATTTCACACTTGGCAAACATTCCATCACTAACGCTAATTGTAAAGGTGTATACTCACTATACTTACCAATTTGTATAGGCTTATCTATCTCCCAACCAGCTTTTAATGCGCTTTCAAGAGCGGTTATATTTCCATTTATAATATCTGTCACTAAATCTGGCACAGATTCAAAACTGCCTAAGTCCTTAAGATGTATCATATCCCTCTCTCCTATATAATATTTACTTATACCACAACTTGTATAAACTTTTTTTCAAAGGCAGTCAATATACCTAGCAGTTTAGTATCTAAAAACGATATGGCCTGTTTTCTAATAGCATTTGGAACACCATAATAGGCCTGAGCTACACCACCACAAATTGCAGCAACAGTATCACTGTCACCACCTATTGAGATAGCATTGCGAATAGCATCTTCAAAATCAGTGGATTCAAAAAAGGCTTGCAATGCTTGTGGAACTGTTCCTTGACAGCTTTCATTGAATCTATAGGTATCTCTGATTTCATCCAATGTGAAATCCATGGTGTAGTAATGCTGATTAATATAATTTCTGATTTCGAGTATATCTTTACCAGTTTTAGCTAAGTATACGGCAACTGCAGTTGCTTCAGCCCCCTTCATACCTTCAGGATGGTTATGAGTCACTTCTGTAACTAATTTTGAAAGAAGCTTTGCTTCGTCCAAACTCTGTGCAGCAAATCCAGCAGCACTAATTCTCATAGCAGAACCGTTACCATAACTATTATATGGCTTTGGATTCTCTGCAAAAATCCATCTATAGAACCGATCACCATATCCATAACCTGGATAACATCTTCCAATCGTCTGCATACATTCTACTGCATTCTGTGAAAGATTTTTATAATCCGGTTGACTCATAAGAATTGCTTTTGCTACAGCAAGTGTCATGATACTATCATCAGTTAACACACATTGATCTGTAAAGAAATCAAAGTCCTTCCGTCTAATATTATTAAATTCGAATCGTGAACCAACTATATCTCCAATGATTGCTCCTAACATGTTAATTCCTCCCTGAATTTCTCGAATTTATTTTTTAGATAATTTTATCGTATTAACTATATACATAAATGTTCCGCTATTAATATCATCATTTTTAGACAACTTTATTCATCGGCAAATAATAAATTTTACCATCTTTTGATATAAGTTGTACATCATCCAAATATAATTCAGAGCTATCGCTTTTAAATTTGTTATTATACCCTATCTTCTGTTTAGCAATCATCTCTTCTGTTTCTTCATTCATCTCTCTATAGTTAAAATCATCGTTAAATAACCCAGGAATAAAATAAATTACACCGTCAACACCAGACCGTTTTCTACGGGATTCATCCAGTTCTATTCCTAATCGTTTAGCGGCTTCTTCATGCCAAGACGAAACTTCTGATCGTACCTTTAATACCTCTTTCAAATATTGAGTTAATACTACACTACACATTTCTCTTGAAGCTCCCCCAAAATTCAAAGCATATTCTAAATCAGAAATTCTACATAAAATATCCATTAGCAATTTTTGATACATAAACCAACTCTGTACGTTTTTTAATGCTTTCTCATAACCTTCATAATTTAAATCATTTTTCTTTGCATATCCTTCTAAAGTAAAATTAGCTTGTGCAAGAAGCTGGGTACATTTAGTTTCCAAATCTTTAAGATGATTGATATTTAACAAACGAAGTTCATCATTTTCTAAAATTTCTATCTGAAAATCAGCTATTTTTTTCACCTGTACTAGCAGTGAATGTATATTACTTTTATATTCATTATTTAAAAAATCATTAATTTGAGATATTCCATCGCTAATTTTACCTAGTTCATCATTAATTTGAGTCATATAATACTGACCGACTACCATTGATGCAACCCCCATCGCTGCTGCCGCTGTATTAGCAAGAGTTTTTGTACTTTTTTCAACTTCAACAGCTACAAAGTTTGCATGTCCTTTGATACTATTAGTTCCACGATAAATACCACGAACAGCACCTTCCATAGATTTTGAATCTGTCAACTTAGTGCCTGCTGGAAGAATAGCTCTATATAATACTTCACCATTAGACTTTGCAGTCTGTACAGTATTGTGTACAGCAGTTCTAGCCTTTGCCATTTCCGGAAGAAGATTATTTATACGTGAAAGCAACTTTTTATCCTTAATTTCAACAAGTTCATTCTTATCTGGAATAGCCTCTACAGGAATCATTTCCATATGAATAGCAAACTCATATTTAGTTTCAATTTCATTTAAGCTATCACTATCTGATGTACTAATAATATCCTCCGAATTAACCATATATACTTTATTTTTTAAATAGAATACAACACCTATTACTATCAATATTATACATACACCAATTATTTCATACCCCATTTATTGTAATCCCCCTATAATTTTATACTTTATTAATTTCACAAACAGATACAACAGATTTGATAAAAAGTTATTTTATCTCTATTTGATTTTCTCAAATAATTAACTTTCAACATACTACTTTTATCATATCCGTCAACGATTATAACAATCTTTATTATTTAATTTGAGCATATTTATATCTAGTTTTTTTCCTAAAAGATAATAATCATATGCAATGTTTGCAGGAATACATCTAACTTTTATGTTTTCTAGTCCTAAATTTGAAAACATTTTCATAGATACTTCTCCTAAACATATAATAGTATCATCTTCAGTTGGAAGTAAAAAGCAATTCTTAACTCCTTCAAAACCATGCGTATCAATAAATTTTTTATATGCTAATTGATAAAGATATTGTTTAGAAATTGATTCAATACCGGGTTGTCCTTTAGGTGATTCTCCATGTTTCAAATTGGGAGTATAGTATTTTGCATCAAAAATATAAAATTGATTCTTAAATATTGTAATCAAATCAGGAATAAGCGTCTCTTTAGCTTCTTTTTCAAATATTGACCAGAATGGTTTCTCTATTAAATTAATCAATTTAGTTTGTGAATTATACTCTTTATTTAACGGAACGGGTAATCTTAATTGTCCTAAGGGAATATCTAATTGATTATTCAAAATTTCACTACAAACACATTCCCATACTAGATTAAAAGAATTAGTTCCAAAAGAAGAAATTCCATCTCTGTAGTCTAACTGTCCGCCATGCTTAATATATGCATAAATTCCTTTTAATACTAATTGCTTCCTAGTATTAAACTCTATATTTAACTCATTTTCAATTCTATATAATATATATTCCCTATCGCCAAACTCATATAAATATTCATCAGTTAAATCAATTGGAGTAAGTTCGAATAATGATAGGAGATCTGCCTCCATCAACTCTTTTGATATGAGTGTCAAAATACACTCATGAAGACGTTTAAAATAATCAAAATCATCATTAACCCTTTTCTTTGTCTGCATCTCAATATAATATGGTCTATTATTTGAAAATATTGAAAAAGTTTCATTTATAGTTTTATCCCATAAAACTTCTCCCGAACCATTAACTTCAAGTATATTTTTTGAATTATTATAGATACCATTTTCAAAATAATCATGCATAAGGAACAATAGGACTGCTAATAAATTAAAAGAGCTATTCCCCGTATAATCATTTAACATATATATGATTTGTTCTTTTGAACTATACTTCTCTATAACTTTACAAACAACTCGTAATTCCTTTATCGGATTATCAACACTACATAGATACTTAGGATAACATTTGAGAATTCGTCCAGCTACTATTAAAATACCAACAAAAATAAATACATAATAACAATCTTTACAAATAGCTTCTACAGGAACAATTTCTATATACTCATCTACAAGATTAGACATATTAAGTTGTGAGCTTGATTTCCTCACTATTTTCAATATTCCAAATTCTTTTAACTTACTAAAAATTAAGTCTAACTTCTCTTCAGAACAAACAAATATTTTGAGAAGCTCTTTTTGTGTATATCGTTTCTGCTCTCTTAAATATACAGAAATCATAATCAGTCTCGCTCCTGATTGTCCGTTTGTAATAAATCACTATTATCTGATTCAGCCGATACTGGATCAATTCTTTTAATATTAATATTAGCTTGAATATCTTTATGGAAAATTTCTACACCTTGTTCATCAAAAGCTTCACATATTTTTGAGTATCTAGTATGTCCATATTTACTGTTTGCAAAAAGCTTTGATCTTTTTTGTCTAGCAGCATCTTCAAATAAATACATAAGTACTTTATTTTTAAATACTTCACAAAATTTATCACTATCAAATTCATTATTATCTGATATTAAGCAATGTTTAGAAATGAAATAAGGACCTAGCTGTTTATCCTCATTAATATTTTCATTTGCAAGAAACTCATTTATTGCTTTACGGAGTTGATTCCACTCTATCTTTTGCTTTTCTTTACCACCAAGATATACATACTTTCCACTAACATCCTTATCCCCATCATCTATACCTAAATACTGAAAGCTCCATCGTCTTTTAAACGCCGTGTCCATAGGAAATACACCTTGATCGGCACTATTCATGGACGCCCATATAAACATATTATCTGGGATTCTTAACCTACAATAATCTGCAGGTTTTCCTCCAAGCTCACATGCTAAATAATTTTTTATGTCTTCAGAGGCATGAATCGGATATTCACTTACATTATTAGAATCTCTATCTAATAGCTGAAAAATATCTCCAAAAACAGCTGCTACATTCGCACGATTAATCTCTTCTATTAATAATAAAAACGGTTTGACTCTATCCGTACGACTATTCCTTAAAGCCTCCACATAAATACGCATAAAAGGTCCTGGAACATAAGCATAAGTAATTGAATCCTTACCATCATTTTTAACAGGAACAGGCTTATACGTTCCTACAAAATTAGCATATGAGTAATCCGGATGAAAAGTTATACGCTCTAAATTGTCGTCATAATCATCTTTCAGCAATTCTTTAGCATCCTTATTTAAGTTAAAACTCTTGCCTGTACCTGGCGCTCCAAATATTATACGATTTCGTTCAAAAGATGATTGATCTTTAGTATAAAAATTAATAGCCTTTTCGTGATTAATATTATTTTTATCCGTCTCTTTCATAAGCTCACTTTTTTCTTTACCATAGTAATATCGATTATATAAAAATAATAGATTATCAGGTTTATGAAAAGGATAACAAATTGTACGCAAACCTTCAGTCTTTTCCGGCAATTTTTCCCCATCATCAAAGACCAATTTCCAATTCGCTTTCTTCTGATGTGGCATCTCTGACGATGAATTAAATGAATATGCTCCTATTTCATCAACACATGCTATTAACTTCTCGCCTTCCATGATAACAAATACTGTATTATTATCACTTTTATAAAATCTAAATAGTTCCCCTGCTCTTCTAGATGCAACTTTCTTATCTGAAAAATTATAACTTTCTTCAAGCTCTCGTTGAATAACAACTTTATCTATATCTTTTTTTAAAGTTTTTTGCGTCAAATCGCCTATTTTAGGATATCCAAATCCAACGACACCCTGTTCATGCCATTCACTTACATAATTTTTTGTTGAATCTGAACAGCCCAAACGAATAAATTGACGCACCTCACCAAAACGGTTTCTGAATATATCTAAAAATTGCTTATAATACCATCCAGCCAAATTTTGTATTATTGAAATCTGACCACTTCGACCATATGTTTTTTCACTTGGTTTAATTTTTAAAGCTCTAAGTACATGCTTTTGCCAATCGGAAGTATGAAATCCGCTTAATTTATCATTACAAATCATAGAAAAATATTTATGTACCCACCCTAATTCATAATATTTTTCTCCAACATCAGTTTTTAATTTATCATCCAATCTTTCATAATCTTGAACCGTTTCTAATTTTGTATCACGTATTATATTAATCCCTTTTACTAGTGCATCACGAATTTCTTTACCAAGCTTTACCGCATTTTCTACTGATAGCTCTACTGGTTTTTGTGAATATCCAGTTGTCCAATTTCCAGATTTTTGACTTTGAAATAAACCAAATTTATAAGCAGATCCACCTGCGATACTACCAAAATTTTCTCTACAATCACCATTCATTTCAAGCCAATAGCATAAGGTATTTTTATTATCACCTAATGAATAGAATATAGTAGATAACAAATTTGTATCGTCTAATGATTCTAACTTTTCTGGAGAAAAGACATCTTTAAATGCATCTAATTCCCTTTTTAAATTATCTGAAGAAAATAATTCAGCACCTTCAGATTCAACATAATCTTTAAGAATCTCAACTGCTCTTTGATATTCATTCATAATCTTCTTTTCACTCCCATTATTCATTAAATACATTTTAAACCTAACGAAATAACAATATTTTCCCCATGTGTTAGCTATGTAATTGTAAATTAACCCCTGTAAGTTTATCTTAGTATATTAATTCAATATGATATTTATTAATCTAATTATATTACATATATAAGCTAGAGTGTATATTAAATAACTATACTAAACCATAATTGATGATTAGTTTTTTTAATATAATTTAAAGGTATTGTATTACAAGCGTTTTGAACAATAAAACGGTGCATCTGCATAAGTAAATAAGCACTAACCATTTGCATAGTTAGTGCTATACAGATTAAAAATTTCCCCTGCAACTTGATAAAAACTATATAGATGTCTTCGTCTTATCTTATTTATTTCTAATTATTTTTACCTTGCTCTAATTCTTGAATACGTTTTTCTAATTCAGTGATTCTTTCATCAGTGGATGTTGTATTTGATTTAGATTCAGATCCTACCTTAAAGCTAAGTCCACCGTTAAAGCCTTGGTTACCATTGCCAACCACAGTACCTACATTAAATTGTATATTGCGGTTTGGACGGTAGTAAGCACCTAATGCAGTAGCTGTTTTTCCATGGTAATGACCAAAACCAACAGCTACACCCAATCCGGTTTCACCTTCTGAGAAGTTTGGTTGTAATGCAGCTAGTGCATAACTAGATGCAGTAGCTTTATTCACTGTAGTTTCTAAATTTGTACCAGCAGATTGCACTTGGCTAATAGCATTTTCCAATTGACCTACTGTTGCCGCATCATGTGCATCTACGCCATCAGCTACTTTCACCAAACGATTATATTTAGCATCTGAATATGTAGTAGGTGTTACTGTAGGCTCTTTATCATAATCTGGCACAGTTTTTTTATAACCTAAGTGTGTGGTGATTTCTTTATCTGGATATTTTACTGTATAACCAGAAACATCACCAGCATCATGACCAAACGCAATTGTGCCTTCTTCTGTAGCTACGCTTTCATAACCGATAGCAGTGCCATATTTAACAATAGTACCTGCCTTATGGCCTAATGCCAAACTATTTTCTGCCTTAGCACCTGTAAAACCACCTCCTATAGAGGTAGAAGCAAGACCAAGTGTCATACCATTAGAACCACCAATAACTGTACTACCATTTCCCACCGTCATACCATCACGAGATCCAACGATTGTACTATATTCACCATTTGCAATATTTTTATGGGTTACAAATTTACGACCTGTAAATTCACGGCCGCCACCGCCAAGGATAGATGCTCCAGTACCTACGGCTTCATTTTTACTGCCCCCAAATACGGATGACCACATACCAACACCAGTATTTCCTAAACCGCCTGCAAGCGTACTCCCTTTACCATCTGCATTGTTTTGAGAACCGCCTATAACAGAACCAATTTCACCAGCTGCATTATTACCACGACCACCGGCTATGGAACTATGCAATCCATACGTACCATTAGAATTACCGCCTGAAATAGATGAGGACTCACCATACGCAATATTATCTTCCCCACCACTGATAGTTGCATAATTGCCTACTAAGGTTCCTACTGCTTCAATTTGATTTTTTGTACCACCAAGGATGGCACCATTTTTAATCTCTTCATGAACTGTATTTTGAAAGCCACCAACGATGGAAGTATATGAACCTTCTGCTGCATTCTTTGTACCACCAAGGACAACACTATTTTCCCCTTCGGCTAAATTAGGCTCCTTATCCTTACCACCACTGACAACAACACTACCATCACCTAATGCTTGATTACCAGTCGTATAACCACCAATTACTTGACCAGCTGCATTTGCACTAGATGTGCTTAATACCATAACCGTCCCTAATGTTAATGCAAATGCACAAGCAGTTACTGCGGTACTAAGGCGCTTTACGTTCTTAGGATTACATTTATGGGAATTTATCTTACCAGTTAACATCATTTGTACTTTATTCATTTCTCTTCTCCCTCTATGAATATACAAAACTACTTACCAAAAATACTTACAAAATTGACTCCTTTCTTGATATACACCATACACAGATCCCTTTCTAAATAATTTTTATTCAGAAAAAGGCCATAATATAAATAAATTATAAATCATTTTCGTTTTTTATATAATTAGCATTACTTATACTCATATAACTTCTATTCATAACGTTTTATTTTTCCAATGCTATACTATTATTTATTTTAATTTATTTTATTAGTGTAAGAAGATAATACATACTAAAGACAATATGTAATTGTATTTTCCATGATAATAAGTCTAGAAATCATAACCACCCGTAGAACGGGTGGTTTGCTCTGACCCTATAAGGGTCTTTCTCTAGTGGTGGCCCTCTAAAGAGGGCATTGAATGATCTGACAACCACTCTATTACCACTGGCTGCCCCCTACTCGGGGGCTTTTATTTTGCCTATTTTACTGGCTCACCCGTAAACGGGTCGGTGTATTCTTTAAAGTTTAATGTATCTTGCGCTATATCCTCTTGTAGTTGATTGCGAATATACTCTTTTATCGCTCCTTCATATCGTCCTACCGTATCCACATAATATCCTCTACACCAGAAATGTCTATTTCCATACTTATATTTTAAATTTGCGTGTTTATCGAATATCATGAGGCTACTTTTGCTTTTTAAATATCCCATAAAACTTGATACACTTAAATGTGGTGGAATAGTTACTAGCATATGAATATGATCCGGACAGCATTCTGCCTCTATAATCTCTACATTTTTTCTATTACATAAATCTCTTAAAATTTTACCTACATCAGCTTTTATCCGACCATAAATTATTTGTCTTCTATACTTTGGTGCAAAAACAATATGATATTTACATCTCCATTTACTATGTGATAAGCTTTTTACGTCATTCATTGACATTGAACCTCCTATGTTGAAATGTTGTGGTTGCCAGACCAACTTTATTTTACCACTAGGAGGTTCTTTCCTTTTCTCTAAGAATTTTTTACCGACCCCCAGTTTAACTGGGGGTTTAGTCATGCCTATTCGGCGCACAACAGAGAAAAGCCCATCGCATAGTGATATGCGATGGGCTTATTTATTATTCCTCTTCAATTATTATTCCATTTATATATGCAAATTTAATCATAGTGGATCCATAAAATTCACTCACATCTAATGAAATATTTTCTTTAGGCATTTCTTTCAACTGATTATAAAAATCAATATACATACTTCTTAACTCAGAATTTTTAATTATTTTATTAAAATATTGTTGAGCTTTATCTTTTCCACCGTAATAATAAATATAATACAGCAGATTATGATCGTTTATATCTCCCTCTATAAGTTTTTCAATATTATGTTCTGTATCTTCAAAATCTTCAAATAACGGTATTATATATTCCTTACATAGCTTGCTAACTTCATCTACAGTATATTGATAGCTAGCACCTGCTAGTTGATACCAATGCCATTCCGTTCTATTTAACAAACGACCTAATTCTCCTCCATATACAAACCCGTTATGAATATTAGCTTTTTTCATAGATTTAGAATAAATGGCAATATGTGGAACAAACTCTACGCTATCTGCATAGTTATTTCTATTAGCTTGAAAGTAGATTTCAAAGATAAGGTCTTTATTCTTAGAGGTTTTCTTTAACTTCTGACCTTTACTAACTACCTTAAAATCAGGAAATTTACTTGCTATCTCCTGCCAAGCTTTTTCACATAACTCTCTAGGTTTCAAGATTGTAAAAGCACTCCTCTAATAATTACTTACTGCGTCACTTCGTTCCTAGTAAGCAAAGCCACTGCCTCAGCGGTTCGGCGTTTCCAATCACACTTCGTTTCTCCTCGTGTTCTTGGACGCCTATCGCATGGGCAGTGCTAATGCTTACTGCGTCACTTCGTTCCTAGTAAGCAAAGCCACTGCCTCAACATGCGCTGTCATTGGAAACATATCTACTGGTTGTACTTCTTTGAGTTCATAGCCGTAGTGTATGAGGATTTCAATATCTCGTGCCATGGTTGCTGGGTTGCAGGATACGTAGACAATGCGTTTTGGTTCCATGCCAGCTGCGGATGTTAGTACTTCTTCTTTACAGCCTGCGCGGATTGGATCGAATATGATGACGTCTGGTCGTACGCCGGCTTTATAGAGTTTTGGCATTTCAACAGCCGCATCAGCGACGATGAATTCAGTATTGTCATAGCCATTATTGCGTGCATTTTCACGGGCATTAATAATAGCTGGTTCTACGATTTCTATACCGATAACATGTTTTGCCTTATGAGCCAAAAACAATGAAATAGTACCCGTACCACAGTACGCATCAATAACGGTTTCATCACCTTTTAAATCAGCATAAGCTAATGCTTGATCGTAAAGTACTGTAGTTTGTTCTGGATTCACTTGGAAGAATGAATGTGGTGATACATTAAATCGTAGGTCCTTAATATGGTCAGTGATTGTACCATCTCCATAGATAACATGATTAGTAGGACCTAAAATAACATTGGTACGTTTACTATTTACATTATGAACGATGGTTTCCACTTGTGGTATACAATTGGTTATGCTCTTAACCCATTCTTCTTGCTGTGGTAGATAATCAGTAGCGGTTACGAGAATAACCATCCAGCCAGATTGTCCAATACGACCGATTACATGGCGTAATACACCTTTGCCTGTATGTTCATCGTATGGCTCAACATCAAGTTCTTTAGCGATGTCATAACAAGTTTGGGCTATACGATTATTTCCATCATCTTGGATAGGGCAATTCGTCCCCTGTACAATATCGTGAGACCCCATTGCATAGAATCCCATCTTAATGTCGCCTCTAGTACCACCGACAGGCATTTGCATCTTGTTACGATACGACCAAGGTTCTTTTGGTCCTAATGCTGGTTTTACAAGGTTAGGATTTTGGTGACCGATGCGTTCTATAACGTCTTTCACCTTTTGTGTTTTTAGTGAAAGCTGCCCTTCGTAGGTAATATGTTGCAATTGGCACCCACCGCATACACCATATAAGTTACAGGTAGGCTCTATACGATTAGAAGCTGGTGTTACAATATCTATTAACTTGCCTGTAGCATAGGTCTTTTTCACCATATTAATAGATACTTTCACCGTTTCTCCAGGCAAGGCAAAGGGAACAAAGACAGTAAAATCATCTACGCGACCTACACCTTCTCCACTACTGCCAATACCGTGAATGGTTACCAAAACCTCCTCGCCAAGTTTAACAGGCGCATTTAGAATGGCCTGTTGTTTTTTAGAAAGTTTTCCACCTGTATGTTGTTGTCTACCTTTAGATTTATGTTTACGAGATGTACGACCTGTACCGTTCATTACGCGTCTCTTTTCTTCCAAATTTTAATGATACCAGTCACGATGAGTACAAAGAATACTGCACCAAATTTAACGAGTAATTCTTCACCTTGAATGTATGGCAAAAGAAGTGGATCTTCTACGATCATTTCACCGGCAACCCATCCAAGTAGGGCACCACCAGCCCAAAGAATAGCTGGGAATTTGTGGATAATACGAGCAAATAATGTAGAGCAGAATACGATGATAGGTACCGTAATCAACATCCCTACGATAACAAGTTCTAAATGACCTTTTGCAGCGCCTACAACACCGATAACATTGTCGATACTCATCATGGCATCAGCCACAATAATCGTCCAGATAGCACCCATTAAGGAATTTTTAGCTTCAATATGAGCCTCTTCGTCATCGCCTTTTAAAAGCTGAATGGCAATCCATACGAGCACAAGTCCACCACCTAAATGAACGAGAGGAATCAAGGTTAATGCTTCTACCAAAACGGTAGCAAAGATAAGACGCATTAAAATAGCACCTACCGTCCCCCATATAACGGCTTTCTTTTGAAGTTCTGGTGCTAATTTACCGGCTGCCATACCGATAACTACAGCATTATCTCCGGCTAATAAAATATCTATCAATATAATTTTGCCAATCGTAACCCACGTGGCCGCTTCTAAAAATTCCATTATACGTACCTCAACTATAATTAATTCTATAACTATCCCTTAACTATACCATATTTTATGTATTTTCTCATCTAAAACAAATGCTTTAATATCGTTCATAATCTACTGCAAAAAAATATCTCTCCTCCTGTAAAAAAGAGAAGAGATATTATACATTCCAATTATTTTTTAAGCTGTTTTGCTACTAAAGATGCGCCTACTACGAGGATAACGGTAGCTATTTTAATATACAGTGCATATGGTTCAACTGTATGAGCAATCAATGTGTCTTCTACGCTCATGCCAGCGCCGACCCATCCTAGGATACCACCACCAACGTAGAGAATAATTGGGAAACGCTCGATGACTTTCACAAATAATGTACTACCATACACGATGATAGGCACCGTAATAAGCATACCAATAGCAACCATTGTCATGTGGCCACCTGCAGCGCCTACTACACCGATTACATTATCAATACCCATGATACCGTCAGCAATGACAATCGTCATGATTGCAGCTCGCAAACTATCCTTGGCCTCGATATTATGCTCACTGTCATCATCAGCAACGAGCTTGTACCCAATCCATAATAAAAGGATACCACCTACCAAACGAAGCGCTGGAATTGTATTTAAAGCCTCAACGAAGAGGAATGCCATAACGAGACGTAAAATGATAGCACCTGCTGTGCCCCAAAAAATTGCTTTCTTTTGTAAATGAGCCGGTAAATTTCGTGCAGCCATGCCAATTACAATGGCATTATCGCCGGCCAACAGAATATCGATGACAATGATTTGTAACATTGCCAACAAACCTTGAACAGATACAATGTCCAATTCGTACCTCCTATAACGAAAATATTTAATATACTTATTATACTAAAGAGAATCTACCTTGTACAATACTGTAATGGGCACATCTATTCCTAATACGAATACTCATATATACAACTATATTCTATAGTTTTTAATACACCTAGCCATAATAGATAGACTATGTTAAAATATATCATCAATTTAGGAGGTCATTATGTATCAAACATATTCTATACTACAAAAATTATGGTTGTTCATTAAATTATTTACTCCTATGTGCATCACCCAATTTTCTCTTGTAGGGGGCACATTTATCGCCATCTTCTTAACAGGACAATATAGTACAATTGATTTAGCCGGGGTTGCAACAGGGTACAACCTATGGTTATTATTCTATATCTTTGCACAAGGGACCCTAATGGGTATCACCCCGATCATTGCACAGCTATTAGGGGCCAAGAAAACGGATAGTATACCTACCATCGTCTACCAAGGGTTTTATATTGCAACAACCCTAGCACTTATTATATTATTACTCGGTGTTTTCGGATTAGTACCATTACTAAATTTCCTTAACTTAGAACCTGCTGCTACGGCTGTTTGTATCAATTATTTGAAAGCTTTCGCACTTGGCCTATTCCCTCTGTTATGGGTTAATACATTGCGTAACACCGTTGATTCCCACGGGTTGACTCACTATTCTATGGCCATTGTAGTAACGAGTTTTGTAGTGAATGTATTCTTAAACTACTCACTGATATTTGGTCACTTCAGATTGCCTGAAATCGGCGGTGTAGGTGCGGGTTATGGCATTGCCGGAGCCTGTTGGACAAACTTTATTCTATTTAGTGCGATGGTACTCTTCCATCCTAAATTAAAAGGATATCGTATCTATAAAGATTGGGTAGGCCCAAAATGGCAATACATACGTGAGCAATTGCAAATCGGCTTGCCAATCGGTTCCTCCATCTTTTTCGAAGCCAGCATTTTCAGTATTGCCGGTCTATTGATGGTACACTTTGGATCTGCTGTTGTAGCGGCTCACCAATCGGTCATTTCCTTTACCAACGTCTTCTATTGCTTACCACTTAGTATCGCCATGGCATCCACCATTGCTGTAGGCTATGAAGTTGGTGCTGAGCGACATAAGGAAGCCATTCAGTACTCTTACATTTCTCGCGTTTTAGCCATTGTCATTGCAGTTTTAATTTGTGCTTTCACATTCACCCATATGGAAAGCATATCCGCATTATTTACAAATGATGAAGAGGTATATAATCTTATTTATGGATTCCTTGGATATGGCGTTTTCTTTTCTGCCGTCGATGCCATCGGTACACCGTTACAAGGTATTCTACGTGGCTACAAGGATGTAAAGATCGTATTCTATATCTCGCTTATTTCCTATTGGGGCGTTTGCTTCCCTATCGCATACATTCTTGCTAACAACCCAAATTACGGCCCATTCGGTGTATGGATAGGCCTATTAGCTAGCGTAATTGTAGCAGGCATACTATTCACCATTCGAACATGGTATATTCAACACAAACAAGTACCTATAAAAGCATAACGCACAAAAGCAGCACTGCGAGTCATACTCAGCAGTGCTGCTTTTCTAGTATAAGGTATTAACTATTTTTGTATTACATTTTATTGCCTTGTAATACATCTTGTTTTTCAACCTTCGACATACGGAAAAAATTGTATAACGTTTCCGCCGTCTTATAGTTCATAGAATCCACCTTAGCCAATTCATCTATACTGGCTTCTTTCATGGCTTCTAAACTATTGAAATGAGCCCATAAAGCCTTACGTCGTTTAGGACCAATGCCATCAATGTGGTCGAGTACAGATTCTAAATTACGTTTGCCCCGCAATTTACGATGATAGGTAATAGCAAATCGATGGGCTTCATCACGAATTTGTTGCAATAATTGCAACTCTGGTGAATGATGACTCAAAATGATGCTATCCGATTGCCCCTCTACAAAGACCTCTTCTATCCGTTTTGCCAAGGATATGACTGGCACATCTGTAACACCTACGGCGCGTATGAGCGGTATAGATGCATTGAGCTGCCCCTTACCACCATCGATAATAATGAGGTCTGGCATAGGCCAATCCGTTTCATTACCATAGCGGCGTTCCATGATTTCTGCCATCGATTTAAAGTCATCTGGCTTTCCCTGTGTGGTCTTTAATTTAAAGCGTCTATATTCCTTCTTAGCTGGCTTGCCGCCTTCAAATACAACCATGGAGGCTACGGTTTCAGAGCCTTGTGTATGGGAAATATCGAAACACTCCATACGCTCTGGCAATCTTGGCAAGTCGAGGACCTCCGCCAATTTCTTAACGGCACCGCCACTCTTATCGATTTGGTATTGCCATTGGCGGCGACGTTCTTCAAGGAATGTTTCAGCATTTTCATGAGCCATTTTAATCATGTCCATCTTATAACCACGTTGAGGCACAAGGACATCGACCTGTTGGCCCTTCATGTCACTGAACCAATCCTTAAATAGATGTTGCTCAGAACTTTCCATAGGCAATAATAGCTCTTTAGGAATAAAGGTAGTATCCCCATAGTACTGCTTAATAAAATCAGTCATAATGGTTTCTTCCGAGTCACCTTCATTTTGCACGAAGTAATTTTCTCGTCCTAATAGACGGCCACCTCGAATAAAGAGTAGTTGTACACATGCCAACTGACCATCTACAGCTATCCCCAGTACATCTAGATCACCACGTTGCGTTACCATCCGCTGTTTTTCTTGAATTTTCTCAATGCTCGTCAATTGGTCTCGATAACGTGCTGCATCTTCAAATCGAAGCTCTTCCGCAGCTTCTTCCATCTTTTCCTTAATTTCTTTAAGCAATGGGATTGGTTTTCCCTCAAAGAGCGCTATAATTTCATCGATATATTTGCGGTAATCCGGTACAGATATCTTATGAAAGCATGGCGCTTCACAATAGTGCATATGATATTGCAAACAAGGGCGTTCTACCTTCATCGATTTACAGGTACGCAATGGAAAATACTGACGAATCAACTTGAGGACTACATGAACGGCTGTTACATCGGTAAAGGGCCCAAAATATTTAGCTCCATCCCGTTCAAGGCGACGTGTCATATATACGCGAGGATAGTCTTCTTGAACAGAGATTTTAACATAAGGATACGTTTTATCGTCCTTAAGGGAAATATTGTATTTCGGCTTATGTTCTTTGATAAGTGTATTTTCTAATATGAGAGCTTCCATTTCCGTCTTTGTTTGAATAATCTCTACATCAATGGCACGCTTCATCATCGCCGTTACCTTAGGCGCCCGATTCGCATCATTACGCACATAGGATCGCACGCGATTGCGTAAATTAATCGCTTTACCCACATAGATGATGCGGTTATATTGATCACGCCATAAATAAACCCCTGGTGTGGTCGGTAAATGGCTAACCTTTTCTAATAACTCTTCAGACGGCATATATCCTCCTTTCTTCGTCAATTCTCCATACCATTATAATTAATACTTCATTGTCGCAACCATGCAAGGCAGTGCAAATTATTTCTTTTTCTTTGCAGCATTCATAAATGTATTAGTCTGTTTTAATACAGGACCTAAGAATTTTCCTGTATAACTTTCTTTCACCTTTGCAATCTGTTCCGGTGTACCGGTAGCCACGATGGTACCACCGCGGTTACCACCTTCAGGACCAAGGTCAATAATATAATCCGCTGTTTTAATAACATCGAGATTATGCTCAATTACGATAACTGTATCGCCACCATCTACCAGTTTCTGCAATACATCTAAAAGCTTTCTAATATCTTCTGCATGAAGGCCTGTTGTAGGTTCATCAAGGATATATAATGTTTTACCTGTACTGCGACGTGCTAATTCTGTGGCCAATTTAACCCGTTGTGCTTCACCACCAGATAATGTGGTTGCCGCTTGGCCTAAACGAATATAGCCAAGACCAACCTCTTGCAATGTTACCATTTTCTTGTAAATTTTAGGGATAGCACTAAAGAATTCTACTGCATCATCTACGGTCATATCTAACACATCGGCAATAGATTTGCCCTTATATTTAACCTCCAGTGTTTCCCGGTTGTAGCGAGCCCCTTTGCAGACCTCACAAGGCACGTACACATCTGGTAAGAAATGCATTTCAATTTTGATGATACCATCCCCACGACAAGCTTCGCAGCGGCCACCTTTTACATTGAAACTAAAACGCCCTTGCTTATACCCACGCATCTTAGCCTCTGGCGTTTGACTATATAATTCACGAATCGCATCGAATACGCCTGTATACGTAGCAGGATTAGAACGAGGTGTGCGACCGATAGGGCTTTGATCAATATTGATGATTTTATCGATATGCTCTAGGCCTCGAATCTCTTTGTGAGCCCCCACCTTATGATACGAACGATATAGCTGATTTGCCAGCCCTTTATATAAGATTTCATTTATCAAAGTAGACTTACCAGAACCGCTGACACCTGTAACAACTGTAAATAGTCCAATTGGGAATTTCACATTAATATTTTGTAGATTATTTTCTTTAGCACCTCGAATTTCGATGCAGTTTTTACCTGGCTTACGACGTTCGTCAGGAAGAGCTATAAACTTGCGGCCGCTCAAATATTGACCGGTAATGGAGTCTTTCACCTGCATAACCTCATCTACAGTCCCTGCTGCAATGACTTGACCACCATGCTCGCCCGCACCTGGTCCAATGTCTACAAGATAATCTGCAGCGCGCATCGTATCCTCATCATGTTCTACAACGAGCAGTGTATTACCAAGGTCACGCAACCCTTTTAAGGTATCGATAAGTCGATCATTATCTCGTTGGTGTAGACCGATGGATGGCTCGTCAAGAATATACAACACACCAACAAGACCAGAACCAATTTGCGTTGCTAACCGAATACGCTGTGCTTCACCACCAGATAGTGTGCCTGCACTCCGATTCATAGTAAGGTAATCAAGGCCTACATTATTGAGGAAGCCTAGTCGAGCATTAATTTCTTTTAGAATCTGTGCACCAATCACTTGTTCTCTGTCAGTTAACTGCAAATGACTAAAGAAATCTAGCGCTTCTTTAATCGTCAACTGGGTTACTTCATTAATATTCTTATCCCCAACGGTAATCGCTAATACCTCGGGTTTTAAACGGGCGCCATGGCATGTAGTACATGGTTTAATGGACATGAATTTTTCAAATTCTTCGCGCATAGAATCGGTAGATGCTTCGCTATGACGACGCTTTACCATCGGCAAAATACCTTCGTATTCGGTGAAAAATTCCTTTTCTTCGCCACGCATATTTTCATAGGTAAAAGCCACCTTGTCCGTAGTACCGTACATGACCTTTTTCTGCAATGCTTTTGGTAATTCATCATAGGTAGACTCTAAAGAGTAACCATTCGCTTTCAACAAGCCTTCCAACTGTCGCATAAACCATGCATTAGGATTAGAACTTAACGCCTGTACACAACCATCGGCAAAGCTAATAGAGCCATCTGGAATGACGCGCTCCTCATCAACCTCCATAGTAGAGCCAATACCCAAACAAGCGGGGCATGCTCCAAAGGGACTATTAAAGGAGAACATACGGGGCTCAATTTTTGGCAGTGAAATATGACAATCTGGGCATGCAAAGTTTTGACTATACATATGCTCTGGGCCATCGACCTCTTGAACAATAACGATACCTTCTGCCCATTTTGATGCGGTCTCCATAGAGTCTGCTAACCGGGATTCAATGCCTTCTTTGACAACAAGTCGGTCTACAACAATATCGATGGAATGTTTTTTATTTTTCTCTAATACAATATCCTCATCCATCGTACGTACTACACCATCAACGCGAGCGCGAACAAAACCCTCTTTTCGCAGTTGTTCAAAGACAGATTTATGTTCCCCTTTTTTCCCTTGAATCATAGGTGCTAAGATTAAAATCTTTGTCCCTTCAGGAAAACTCATCACATCATCCGTCATTTGTTGAATCGTTTGTTGTGTAATAGGTTTACCACACTCTGGACAATGAGCATGTCCAACACGGGCAAATAATAGACGTAAATAGTCGTAAATCTCCGTCACCGTACCAACTGTAGAACGAGGATTTCGACTTGTAGTCTTTTGGTCGATAGAAATGGCCGGTGATAAACCTTCAATATAATCTACATCAGGCTTATCCATTTGACCCAAAAATTGGCGAGCATAGGCCGACAAAGATTCTACATACCGTCGTTGGCCTTCTGCGTAAATCGTATCGAAAGCAAGAGACGATTTACCGGATCCACTTAAACCAGTTAAGACAATGAACTTGTCTCGCGGTAGTGAAATATCTATATTTTTAAGGTTATGCTGACGTGCACCTTTTACAATCAATTGATCTTTCATATATGTACCTTTTTACTTTTTGGTGATTGTTTCTTAGAATTTTTTCGTGGTTTTTTTAACTTACTGTCACCGACACTATGCATATCGGACCATTGTTGACGAAGTTCGCCCAATTGGTCACGTAATTTGGCAGCCTTTTCAAATTCCAACTGTTTAGCAGCCGCCTTCATTTGACGGTCAAACTCTTCAATCTTGTTATATAGTTCTTCTGCCGTAATCTCTGCTACCTTAGTAGCATCTGCATCTTGAGCATATAGTTCGTGGCCATGGTCCATACCAGCTGCAGAGGACTTCTTTTTCCCCTTCTTTGGTGAAAGCCCTTTGCCATCGGTGACCATATCTTCTTCAATTTTAGTGAGCTCAATAAGCTCTTTCACATCTTTAGATACAGATTTTGGCGTAATATGATGTTCAATATTATATGCCTCTTGTACTGCACGACGACGATCTGTTTCGTCCATAGCGCGTTGCATAGAACCTGTTACACGGTCAGCATACATAATAACATGACCATTCACATTACGCGCTGCACGACCGATAGTTTGAATCATAGCTGTATCAGAGCGTAAGAAACCTTCCTTATCGGCATCTAAAATCGCCACCAAGGATACCTCTGGCATATCGAGGCCTTCGCGGAGCAAGTTGATACCGACTAATACATCGAATACACCGGCCCGCAAATCACGAATGATTTCAGCCCGCTCGATGGTAACGATATCCGAGTGAAGGTAACGAACACGAACACCCATTTCCTTCAAGAATTCCGTTAAATCTTCAGCCATCTTCTTCGTCAATGTCGTAACGAGAACCCGTTCATTCTTAGCGGCGCGCTTATGAATCTCACCGAGTAAATCATCCATTTGCCCCTTAATAGGACGAATTTCAATGGATGGATCAAGTAGCCCTGTAGGACGAATGATTTGCTCTGCTACATTCGTTTCTACTTCCATTTCATACGGTCCTGGCGTTGCTGATACATACACGATTTGATTGATTCGTTCTACAAACTCATCAAATTTCAATGGTCGATTGTCGAGAGCTGACGGCAAACGGAAGCCATATTCGATAAGAGATTCTTTACGCGCTCTATCCCCATTGTACATGGCGCGAACCTGAGGAATCGTTACATGCGATTCATCTACCATGATGAGGAAATCATCAGGGAAGTAGTCTATCAATGTATATGGTGCTTCCCCTGCTTTACGCTCCGACATATGGCGGGAATAGTTTTCGATGCCTGAACAGTAGCCCATTTCTTGCATCATTTCTATATCATAACGGGTGCGCTGTTCAAGACGCTGCGCCTCGAGCAGACGATCTTCTGCTTTCAGTTTTGCCAACTGCTCATCAAGTTCTGCCTCAATGCGCTCTACCGCAATTTTCATTTTTTCTTTTGTTGTAACATAGTGAGATGCAGGATAGACCGCAACATGTTTGCGCTCTGCAATGATTTCTCCCGTTAATGCATCCACCTCAACAAGACGGTCGATTTCATCGCCGAATAGTTCCACCCGAATGGCTCTTTCACTATAGGCAGCAGGGAAAATTTCTATGGTGTCCCCTTGTACGCGGAATGTACCGCGAATAAAATTCATATCATTACGCGTATATTGGATATCTACGAGTTTAGACAGAATTTCATCACGAGATTTCGTCTGACCTAATCGCAAGGACAATACGAGATCAGAATAGTCCTCCGGATCACCTAAGCCATAAATACAGCTAACAGAAGCAACGATGATAACGTCTCGGCGCTCAAATAAACTCATAGTAGCACTATGGCGCAATTTATCGATTTCATCATTAATAGATGCATCCTTCTCGATGTACGTATCGCTAGAAGGGATATACGCTTCTGGTTGATAAAAATCGTAGTAAGATACAAAGTATTCTACCGCATTATTAGGGAAGAAACTTTTAAACTCACTGCAAAGTTGAGCAGCCAATGTTTTATTATGGGCGATAATCAAGGTCGGTTTCTGAACTGCCTCGATGACCTTTGCCATGGTAAAGGTTTTTCCTGTACCAGTCGCACCTAATAGGACTTGAGCCCATTCGCCACGCTCAATCCCGTCTGTAAGAGATTGAATGGCTGTAGGTTGGTCCCCAGTAGGCGTAAAGGGCGCCTCCACTTTAAATGGTTGGCCCCCTTCATAGTTATAGCTATTATGTTTCATTACTGTTCATCCTGATGTTTACGGATAGCCTTAAGTTCTTCCTCTGACAAACGACGACCTGCATTTTCAGCTTGGTTCAATGTATCCTCACCTTCTAACACTTCGATGAGCATAGCAATGGAGAAGCGATCTAATGTAGGCGTGGTCTTTTGAATTTCATCGGCCATCATCCAATCTGATTCAGTATAGTTATTAATACGATCTGTAATTTCTTCCCAGTTTGAAAGTAGTAATCTCGTAATAGGACGATATAATTCAATACCGAAATACTCGATTAAGCTAACGATTTTTTCCATATTTTCTAGGCTTACATTACATTCATTTTTTTTATTTTCAGATTCTACATATTCAAGTAAGAATTCCCGGTTATATTTATTTGTCACCTTGAATCATTCCTTTATTAAATAGTGCATTGGCAAATTCTTTTGCATTAAATGGACGTAAATCGTCCATGCCTTCACCAACGCCAATCCAACGTACAGGTACGCCTAGTTCTTCTTTAATAGAAATAACTACGCCACCTTTCGCAGTACCATCTAATTTAGTAACTACAATACCATTAACAGGTACGGCTTGACCAAATAATTTGGCTTGGCTTACCGCATTTTGACCTGTAGTGCCATCGAGAACGAGCAATGTTTGATGCGGAGCACCCTCTACATGATTATTCGCTACGCGGCCCATTTTTTTAAGTTCTTCCATAAGATTTACTTTTGTATGAAGACGACCAGCCGTATCGACAATTACCATGTCTGCATTACGTGCCTTTGCGGCTTCCATCGCATCATATACAACGGCAGCAGGGTCCGCACCTTCCTTATGTTTTACGATAGGTACGCCTACGCGGTCAGCCCAGATGGATAATTGGTCCGCCGCCGCCGCACGGAATGTATCTCCAGCAGCGATGATAACCTTTTTACCTTCCTTAGTATAGTAGTTTGCCAATTTAGCAATAGTTGTAGTCTTACCCACACCATTAACACCAACGACGAGAATAACCTCTGGGTGGTGAAGTGTGATTTCATCCTCTTGGTCAACTAACATTTCTGTGATGCGGTCTTCCATGAATGGCATTACATCACCAGTATTGTTAATAACACCTTCTGTAACACCACGGCGGATTTCCTTCATCAAATACTCTGTAGTCTTAGGACCTAAATCGCTAGTGAGCATGACTGCTTCTAAATCATCAAGAAAATCATCATCGATTTCTGCATAACCAATGATCACTGTTTCTACATTTTTTACAAAGGACTTACGAGTTTTTTCTAAGCCCTCTTTAATTTTATTAAAGAATCCAAATGCCATTATGCTAGATCCTCCTTCACATCTTCAAATGAAACCGTTAACAATCGAGATACACCGCGTTCCACCATGGTAACCCCTTGTAATACTTCGGCAGCTTCCATCGTTTTCTTACGATGTGATACGACGATAAACTGTGTTTCCTTATTTACCCGATTCAAATAAGAACTAAATCGCTCTACATTTGCTTCATCCAAAGCAGCATCAACTTCGTCAAGCACACAGAATGGAGCCGGACGATAGTCAAGGAACGAGAACAATAAGGCAATAACTGTGAGTGCTCGTTCTCCACCAGATAGTAACGTCAATTGCTGACGCTTTTTCCCTGGTGGTTGGATGTAGAAATCAATACCACCAGTCAAGATATTTTCTGGGTCGGTAAGTACGATTTGAGCCGTACCACCACCAAATAATTGACTGAATACATGTTGGAACTGCTTACCTACCACCTCTAATACATCATAGAGTTGCGTGCTCATGGCCTTATCCATTTCAGCGATAACTGCCTGTAATTGCTCTTTTGCCGTATCGAGATCTGATAATTGATTCGATAAGAAATCATACCGAGTTTTCGTCTCTTCATACTCTTCTACAGCATTAGGGTTTACAGATCCAAGTTCTGCGATTTCCGCCATTAAACGAGCTTGTTCCATTTTCCAATCATTCACAGAGCCTGTAATATTTATATGCTGTGCATCTTCCAATGAATAGCCTAATTCATTCAACTCCTCTACAGCACGATCACAATCCATACGATAACGCGTCAATTTACCTTCTGCTTCAACTAGACGATTTTGAACCACCTTATACCGCTGGTTGAGTCTGTCTTGTTCAGCTAAAATTGAGTCAATCTCCTCCCGTGCACCAGCAGTCGATTGATACGCTTCATCACGTAAAGCGCGAAATTTTTCAACCTCTCCACGAATCGCTTCAAGAGACTCATTAGCAACTCGAATTTGTTCAGGAATCACAACATTCAAACGCTCTTCACTAGAGTGTAATAACTCCATGAGAGGTTCTAAGCGAGATGCTATGGTTTCCAAATTTTGCTTTCGTTGCTCTTGTTGTACCTTACGTTCTTCTATAGTGCTTTCTAAACGTTCACAAAACAATCTAGAGGCTGTAAAAGCTTCATATGCCTCTTGCTGTGCTTTTTGCAGCGTACTTAATCGTTCCATAATTGCCGATTGATCACCTTGTTGTTCAGGTGAATTATGTAACGCTGACAATTCCGATTCAGATTGTGAAAGCACATGTTTTGTTTGTCCCATGTCCACGTCAATTTGAACGATACGTTCCTGTTCATCATGAAGCACACGCTTTTTACGTTCTAATTGATTTTCAATGTTCTGAATCTTCGTTTGACTGGCCGAGAATAAAAGATTGGTGTGTTGATATTGTTCATCCAACACACTTCGCTCACGTTGCGCTCGTTCAATATGATTTTCTTCATCCTTGATTTGTTGTTCAAGCTTGGCCGTACGCTCTTCTACAGAAGCTAATTCGGCCTCTAAACGAGCTGCTTCTTCACGACGACTTAACAAGGAACTGCGTTTTTTCTTCGTTGCACCACCAGTTAAGGAACCACCTGGTTGGAATTGTTCACCCGTCAGTGTAACGATGCGTAACTGCTGATTATATTTCTTTTGTAACGCAATAGCCCGTTCCATTGTTTCTACAACTAATGTACGGCCCAACAAATATTGGAATATATGATTATAGGCAGCATCGAATTCAATACAGTCGACAGCTGTCCCAATGACACCATCTTCCGACAATGCAGGAGTATCATAAGGTCGCCCTTTCACAGAATCCATAGGCAAGAAGGTAACGCGACCCCCTTGAATTGATTTAAGGAATTGAACGCCTTCTGATGCGGCTTTAGCTGTCGTTGTCACGACATGGTTAACACTACCACCTAATGCGATTTCGATAGCAACAGTAAATCGGTTATCTACGGTAAATAAATCACCTACCGCCCCTTTAATCGCTTTACGCCATGGGCCCTTACCGTTAAGGATGTTTTTAGTTCCTTCTAAGTAACCTTCATGTTGTTCTGCCCATTGTGCTAATAATTCTAATCGCCCCTGTGCCTTTTGCACATCGCTACTCATGCGATTTAATGCTTTTCGAGCTTCTCGCAATCGTTCTGATGCAGACCGTTCTTCATCAACTAAGGACTTCCGTTTATTAGATAACTCATTAAATTGAGTTTCTAAGGATTCATGTTCAGATTTCGCTGCCAATAAATTGGATTGAACCTCTTTAATTTCCGCTTCTAATGTTTCTACTTGAACAGCGGACTCAGATTTACGAGATTCTAAATTTCGCAATGTAGCCTTCGCTGTTTCAATACTAGCAACTAAATCTAATTGACGCTGTTGATAGGCTTGTCTGTCGCTTTCTAAGGACTTCCATGATGATTGTTCCGCCTCTAATTGAACAATGGCCTTATTATAATTTTCCTCTAAAACTACGAATTGAGTGCGTTCAGATTCTAATTGAGCCGTTTCATCCTCAATAAGGCGATCTAAAATGAGCAATTGCTGCTCTTCACCCTTTTTAGACGCTTCTGCTTCGCTAATACGCAGAGAAGTATCTTCTACTTCGCGCTTAGTTGTACGCAACTGTTCTTCTAGTAGTGTGACAGTACCATTGATGCGTTCTTCTTCCCGTTGTTTTTCGCTAAACTGTGCTTCCCAAGATTTTAATTGTTCTTGATCCTTTGCATTTTCAGCTTGTAATGTATGACGTCGTGCATCGAGAGTAGATAATTGCGTTTGTAATTCAATTTCCTCATCCTTCAATGCAATATTGTCATTTTCTGCACGAGTTAATAATCTATCAGCCGTCTTGTAATTGTGAAAGCCGATAACACCATCATATTCGCGTTTACTACGGCTTAATGCCATATATTTTTTCGTCGTTTCCGCTTTTTCTGCCAGAGGTCCTAATTGTTCCTCGATGGTCGCCATAATATCGCGAACGCGTTCCATATTCCGGTCAGTGCTCGCAATACGACGCAATGCATCCTCTTTATTAATTTTAAAACGAGAAATGCCTGCAACGTCCTCAAATATAAGGCGACGTTCTTCTGGTTTACTATTAAGAATAGCATCGATACGATTTTGCCCAATGATAGCCATCGAATCTTTGCCAAGGCCTGTATCAGCTAATAACAAGTGAATATCCTTTAGACGGCAGGTCCGTTTATTGATGAGGAACTCACTTTCACCGGTCCGATAGATACGACGTGTAATGGCTACCTCTTGCATGTCCACATCGAGTTGACCATCTGCATTATCAAATACAAGGGTAACCTCGGCGGCACTCATCGGTTTTCGTTTTTCTGTGCCAGAGAAAATGATATCCTCTGCACGTTGGCCCCGTAAATTACGCACATTGGATTCCCCTAGAACCCATTTCATAGCATCCGTAATATTACTTTTACCACTCCCGTTAGGACCAATAACGGCAGTCATCCCTGGGGAGAATTTTACAACTGTTTTATCAGCAAAGGATTTAAATCCTTTTAATTCTAGCCGCAGTAATTGCATGACTGCCTCCTTTCTTAGTATAATCCCATTAAATCATATCTTTAATTATACCACATATACCATGCCATCTATACTGCATTGTACTGTATCAATATCATTATTTTCTCGCCATGTGAAAGTTATATCTTCATATGCTCGTTCGAAATATGTAACATTGCGTTTTTTTAATCCCCTTACCTTAGACGTAAGACATCGTGGATAGGATATCGTAATAGTACGAATTGGATTTCTAAAATATTCTGTATGCTCATCGATACAATATGCTATGCGCTGCTTCCACTGCTCATTAGTCACTAGTTCTCCCATGGCAGGCTCATAAGGACCTGCCAAAAGACTAGTACCTGTATCGAGTTCTTCAGTGCTTTGCAATCCAGTCCGAATAACAGTAATATGATGCGATTCAAACCAAGTCTTTAAAACCGCACAATACTGTAATGCTAATTCCAATGATAATGGCTCATATATACCTGACTTGTATTGTTCCGCCAATTCCGTATGATCTATGACGAGAACGGGATAAATACGTACAAAATCAGGCTGCAATGCAGTTATTTCAACAGCTGTTTGTATTATCGTTTCCCATGAATCGCCTAAAAGCCCCGGCAATAGTTGTAGTCCTACGGTAAATCCAAACTTTCGTAATTGTTTAACAGCCAATTTTACATCATCAGAGGTATGACCGCGTTTAGCTAAGGATAGTACGGTATCATCCATAGATTGTACGCCTAGTTCTATGGTCTTCATACCAAATGAACGCAGTAATTCTAATTGTCCATCACTTACGGCATCAGGCCTTGTAGAACAACGAATACCATCTATAATACCCGCTTGTAGCGCTTCATTAGCAGGTGCTAGTAATTGTTTTTGTAATTCTTGATCAATAGCGGAAAAGGAGCCTCCATAAAAACAAACCTCCCAATATTTATCCGCTCTAGACTCGCCTACATAATCTCTAATAGTCGATGTAATATATGCTGGAGTCAAATACCCTATGCCTGATATTTCTGTAATACGAGACTGATTACAAAATGTACACACATGAGGACAGCCCATATGAGGGATAAAAAATGGAATCATACCATATTTCATGAATATACCTCCTCCCTATTCCTATTTACGATTCTAATTACATACATTTCGATTTTAATGTTCTCATATTAATAGTTCCTATATAAAAAGCGCCTTGCGGCGCTTATTATATAGCAGCCATTAACCGTTCTAATGTCAATTGTGCTGCATGTTGTTCTGCTATTTTTTTACTTTTACCAGTACCTGCCTCATAGGTAATCCCATCGATGGATACCTCCATCATAAAAGTCTTAGCATGATCAGGACCAGACTCACTGATAAGACTATATACTATATGTTTATCACCATCACGTTGTACAAATTCTTGTAACAATGTCTTATAATCTTTACCACGCTTACCTTCTAATGCTTGTTTAAGATTAGGAGCTAACTGATGAAGAACAAAGTCCATTACTGTTTTATAGTCAGTCGTTATATATAACGCACCAATCAATGATTCAAATGTATCAGCTAATATGGATTTTCTATCACTACCACCAGAGGACTTTTCCCCATGGCCCAGTAATAAATAATCACCTAAATGCAATGTACGACTAACGGTAGCTAATGAATCTTCACAAACTGTAGCCGCCTTAATCTTAGTCAAATTACCTTCAGACATATCGGGATATGTTGTAAATAAATATTCACCAATAATTAAATCCAATACAGCATCACCAAGAAACTCTAAGCGTTGGTTATGATGAATATGCTTAGATTTATGTTCATTCGCATAAGATGTATGAGTAAAAGCACAATCTAAAATCGAGATATCAATATTCGGTATATGTAAACGACTAACAAGCTCATGAAGAGAATCTTCACGAGCTTGTGTCATTATAGTATTCTTATGCGATACGTGACGCCCCATTAGTCTTCATAACGGCGAACACAAAGTGTACCGTTATGACCACCAAAGCCAAAGGAGTTGGAAAGAGCTGCTGTAACATGTAAATCACGAGCACCTTCACGTACATAATCAAGGTCTAAACCTTCATCTGGATTATCACAGTTAATTGTTGGATGAACCTTACCTGTTTCGATTGCCATTGCCATTACAATAGTTTCAATCGCACCAGCAGCGCCCAACAAGTGACCGGTCATAGATTTTGTAGAGTTAACAGCGATATCTTTTGCATGATCACCGAACAATTCTTTAATAGCCAATGTTTCGTTTTTATCATTCAAGCCTGTAGATGTACCGTGAGCATTGATGTAGTTAATTTCTTTAGGGTCAATACCTGCATCTTTAATTGCTAATTCCATACATTTACGAGCTTGTACACCACCAGGAGCTGGAGCTGTAATATGATAAGCATCGCCATTAGTGCCATAGCCTACTACTTCTGCGTAGATATGAGCACCACGAGCTTTAGCGTGTTCTAATTCTTCAAGTACAACGATACCTGCACCTTCACCCATTACGAAACCGTCACGGTCCTTATCAAATGGACGAGATGCTTTTGTAGGCTCATCATTGCGTGTAGACATAGCTTTCATAGCTGCGAAGCCGGCTACAGCAGCAGGGGAAACAGCAGCTTCAGTACCACCTGCAAACATGATGTCTGCATCACCACGTTGAATAATGCGGAATGCATCACCAATTGCATTAGTACCAGAAGTACAAGCTGTCACGTCTGTAATAACAGGACCTTTCAAGCCTAGGCGAATGGATACACGTGCAGAAGACATATTTGCAATCATCATAGGAACTGCAAATGGGCTAACACGACCAGGACCTTTTTCAAATAATGTTGTATACACATCATGGATAGAATCAATACCGCCAATACCAGTACCAACTACTGTACCACAACGGTCCAAATCTTCTTCATCAAGTGCTAATTTTGCATCATCAGCTGCCAAAACAGCTGCACCAATTGCAAATTCAACGGAACGGTCCATACGGCGAGCTTCTTTTTTATCTACGCCATATTGAGTAATATCAAAATCTTTTACTTCACCTGCAATGCGTGTTGCATAGTCAGATGCATCAAAGCGTGTAATTGGGCCAATACCAGACTTACCCTCTAACAACGCATTGTAGAAATTCTCTTTACCGATACCTACCGGAGTAATCGCTCCTAAGCCAGTAATTACTACACGTTTTTCCAATTATTCCACCTCTTATAGCTATATAGCCCCTTTAATTAATCGATTTCTGCTACTTGTTGTTTTAACTGTGCAAAAATATCTTTAACTGGCATAATCTTATCGACTTTTCGCATATTATTGCCAGAGAATACTAACCCCGTTTCCACATCACCTTGTTGCGCTCTAGATAAAGCACGGATAATACAGAATTTATGGGAACAATGTTTTAAACAATTGTCACATACTGTTGGTGGCGCTACAGTGCCATCAAGAACAGATTCAGCAAATTTATTTTTAATAGCTTGGCCTGGTAAACCTACTGGACTTTGAATCAATACAATATCCTCAGGATTTGTTGCACGCACATACATTTTTTTCAATTCATCAGATGCATTACATTCATCAGAAGCAGCAAAGCGACTGCCCATTTGAACACCATTAGCACCCAATTTAAACATATCCACGATATCTTTACCATCTAAAACACCACCAGCTGCAATAACTGGAATATTTTTAACGGCTGCTACAACTTCTGGTACGATTTCACGAGCAGAACGATCCGTTCCCAAGTGACCACCAGCTTCGCTACCTTCTACGATAACTGCAGCGGCACCTAAACCTTCAGAAATGCGCGCTAATTTTGCAGAAGAAACAATAGGTACGATTGGAGTACCAGACTCTTTACCCATTGCGAACATATCTCTTGAAAAACCGGCACCTGCCACTACAAGATCAATGCCCTCTTCGATGGCAGTTTTTACAAGGCCCGCAAATTGCGTTGCTGCTACCATCGCATTTATACCAATAATACCCGTAGGTGATAATTTTCTAGCTAATTGTATTTCATATCTTAATTCATCAAAAGGCAATCCAGATGCTGCAATAAGGCCAATACCACCTTCATTTGCAACGGCTGCTGCCAACCGAGCTGTAGACAATCTAATCGCCATACCACCTTGAATAATAGGTACTTTGGCCACTAGATTCCCAATGCGAAGTTCAGGGAGCTTCACTATCAATTCCTCCTGTAAACAATACCGATTAGGGGAGCCACTCGGCCCCCCGCACGGCTGAATTGTCAGCTATACAGCTTATTTAGCAGAATCAATATATTCTACTGTATCCTTAACGGTTTTGATTTTTTCTGCAACGTCGTCAGGGATTTCAACATTGAATTCTTCTTCAAATGCCATGATCAATTCAACGATATCCAAGGAGTCAGCGCCTAAGTCGTCGATGAATGTAGAATCAATGGTAACTTCAGCTTCATCAACGCCTAATTGTTCCACAACGATTGCTTTAACTTTATCGAAAGTGCTCATTAGTGGTTCACCTCCTTTCAAATGAGATTTATATATAGTCTAATTTTGTAACTACATTACCATGCCGCCATCTACATTGATGACTTGACCTGTAATATAGCTAGCAAAATCACTAGCAAGGAATGTTGTTACGGCAGCCACTTCTTCAGCTTTAGCCATACGGCCCAACGGAATTTGTGTTACCATAGCTTCTTTTACCTTTTCAGGCAATACATCTGTCATATCAGTATTGATAAAACCAGGTGCGATTGCATTAACTGTGATACCACGGCTAGCTAACTCTTTTGCACAAGATTTAGTAAAACCAATTACACCAGCTTTAGAAGCCGCATAGTTAGCTTGACCAGCATTACCCATCAAACCAACAACAGAAGTCATGTTAATAATATGACCAGCACGTTGTTTCATCATGATTTTGGATACTGCTTTTGTTACCAAATACACACCTTTAAGGTTGATATCGATAACGGCATCAAAGTCTTCGTCTTTCATACGCATAAGCAAACCATCACGAGTGATACCTGCATTATTTACTAAAATATCGATGTGACCAAATGTTTTATGCGTTTCTTCAACCATTGCTGCTACTTCTTCAGCATTTGCAACATTGGCTTTAATTTTAATCGCTTTGCGACCCAATGCTAAGATAGCGTCTACTGTTTCTTGAGCAGCAGCTTCACTGCCACTATAGTTAACAGCAACATCAGCACCAGATTGTGCAAGTTGAATAGCAACGGCGCGACCGATACCACGAGAAGCGCCAGTTACGAGAGCTACTTTACCCTCTAAGTGCATTTTATCGAACCCCCTTTAAAAATTCAAGCGTTTTCTCTAAGGATGGAATGTCTTCTACATTAGCTAATTCCATTTCTTTATTAATCTTTTTAGTGAAACCTGTTAATACTTTGCCAGGACCAACTTCTACAAAGCGAGTTACACCGAAGTTAACCATTTCTGCAACACAATCTTCCCACAATACAGGATTAGCTGCTTGTGTTACTAAAGATTCTTTAATGTCACTAGCATTTGTTAAAATTTTGCCAGTTACATTAGCTACTACTGGAATCTTAGCATCGTTAACTTGGATTTTATCTAATTCTTCTTTTAAACGAAGCGCTGCAGGTTCCATAAGACGACTATGGAATGGAGCACTTACAGGAAGCATTACTGCACGTTTTGCACCGGCTTCTTTCATTTTTTCAGCTGCTGTTTCTACGGCAGCTGTTTCACCAGCTATTACGATTTGACCAGGGCAGTTAAAGTTTACAGCTTGTACAGAACCAACTGTATCATTAACTTGTTGGCAAATTTCAACAACTTGTTCTCTTGGCAATGCTAGAATAGCCGCCATAGCACCCTTGCCCAATGGTACAGCTTCTTGCATATATTCACCACGTTTATGAACTACATACACAGCATCCTTAAAATCAAGAACACCGGCAGCGACTAACGCACTATATTCACCTAAGCTATGACCACCTACGATATCTGGTGTAAAGCCTTGTTCTTTCAACACTTCATAGCAAGCTACGGAAGCAGTTAAAATAGCTGGTTGTGTATTAGCAGTCTTAACCAATTCTGTATCAGGGCCTTCGAAGCATAATTTAGAAATAGAATAGCCCAATGCTTCATCAGCTTCTTCAAAACGTTGTTTAACAATAGGGTATGCATTATACAAATCTTGTAACATGCCTACTTTCTGGGATCCTTGACCTGGAAATACGAATGCAGTTTTCATAGGATGGCCTCCTTATTTGCCAAAAGTTTGTAGATTTTTAATCACTGTTTCAGCTTCTGTCATAATGTCTGTAATGATTTCTTTACAAGGTTTCACATCGTGTAGCATACCTGCGATTTGACCAATCATAACGGAGCCTTCTTTTACATCACCTTCAATAGCAGCTTTACGAAGTGTACCTGCGCCAAGATTTTCTAATTCTTCCTTGGAACCACCACTAAATTCAAGATTTTTATATTTATGTGCTAATTGATTCTCGATAATTCGAACTGGATGACCTGTTGTAAGACCAGTCATAACAGTAGAACGATCTTTTGCTTTCAATACAGCGTTTTTATAGTTTTCATGAGCAATACATTCTTCAGATAGGACAAAACGTGTACCCATTTGAACTGCATGAGCACCTAGTGCAAACGCAGCTGCTACGCCACGGCCATCTGCAATACCACCAGCGGCAATAACTGGAACATCGACAGCATCTACAACTTGTGGTAACAATGCCATTGTTGTAATATCCCCAACATGGCCACCTGATTCAGTACCTTCTGCAATAATCGCATCAATACCACCACGAAGTAAACGTTTCGCTAAAAGAACGGATGCAACTACAGGAATAACCTTTGTGCCAATTTCTTTCAAAGCTGGGATATATACACCAGGATTACCCGCACCAGTTGTAATAACAGGAACTCGTTCTTCAACAACGACTTCCATAACTTCTTTTACAAAAGGAGACATCAACATAATATTACAACCAAATGGTTTATTAGTACGTTCTTTAACTTTGTGAATTTCGTTGCGGAAAATATCAGGAGGCATATGTCCTGCACCAATTATGCCAAGACCACCTGCTTCAGATACTGCAGACGCAAGTTCAGCCGTTCCTAACCAAGCCATACCACCTTGAAAGATAGGATACTCAATCTGTAACAAATCACAAATATCAGTCTTAATCATCTTGATGTTTCCTCCTTAATACCATTTCAAGACGAGGCTAGCCCAGGTAAGGCCAGCACCAAATCCTGCAAGTGCTACATTATCACCGCGTTTTAAGCAACCTTCTCGGTTTGCTTCATCCAACGCAATGGCCACTGATGCAGCAGATGTATTACCATACTTATGTAAATTTACAAACACCTTTTCTTTTGGCATATGTAAACGTTTAGCGGCTGAATCGATAATACGAATATTAGCTTGATGTGGGATAAAATAATCTAACTCATCTAAATTCATATTAGCTCGTTCTAGAGATTTCAACGCTGTTTTCCCCATTGTTTTAACAGCAAATTTATATACTTCTGGACCATCCATATGAATGAAAGTCAAGCCTTCTTCTATGCGTTGATCATTAGCTACAACAGCTGTCCCACCAGCTGGTATACACAATGCAGAGCCGCCAGTGCCATCAGCGCCTAAGTCGACCCCTTTGATACCATAACCTTCTGGAACCTCAGAAACTACGGCAGCACCGGCACCATCACCAAATAGAATACAAGTTCCGCGATCTTTCCAGTTAACGCGACGAGACAAAATTTCTGCGCCTACAACGAGAACATTTTTAAATAATCCAGAAGCGATATAGCTTTGAGCAGTTATCAACCCATACACAAATCCGGAGCACGCAGCTTGCAAATCATAAGCTGCTGCATTTTTCGCACCAAGATTTGCTTGTAACATACATGCGGCAGAAGGAATCACCATATCTGGTGTCAATGTAGCAAAGATAATCATATCGATATCTTCTACATCGAGCTTAGCCATTTGAAGTGCTTTTTTTGCAGCTTCAGTTGCCATATAGGATGTATTCATACCTTCTGGTGCAATGCGTCTTTCTTCAATGCCTGTACGTTCTCTGATCCATTGGTCACTTGTATCGACCATTTTCTCTAAATCAAAGTTCGTTACAACATTATCAGGAAGGAAGCTACCTGTACCAATAATACCGACAGGTTTATTCATCATACTCATATTTTACGGCTCCTTCAATTTCCATTGTTTCTCGAATATGTTCAATTATTTTGCGTTCTACTAAATCGGCTGCAATGGTAATAGCAGTCTTAATTTCTTTAGCCTTTGAACTGCCATGAGCAATCATAAACACACCATTTACACCAAGTAATGGAGCACCACCATTTTCAGTGTGGTCCACCTTCTTGGCCATTGGTTTCAACGCTGGTTTGATAAGCAATGCCCCAATTTTAGCTAATATTCCGCCATTCATGATGCTGTCTTTGATGAGCTGTGTCAAACCAGTTACAAGACCTTCTGCAAATTTAAGAATTACATTGCCTACAAAGCCGTCGCAAACGACAACGTCTACGGTTCCTTTCGGAATATCGCGACCTTCTACATTTCCTTTAAAATTGATTGTTTTCATATTTTCCAAGATAGGATATGTAGCAAGCACAACTTCATTACCTTTAGTCGCTTCTTCACCAATATTTAAAAGGCCTACTGTAGGGTTTTCTTTGCCAAGTAAAAGTTTTGCATACTCAGCCCCCATCAATGCACCTTGTACAAGATGTTTTGGTTTACTATTTGAATTCGCACCGGAATCCAACATAACAGTAATACCATTTACAGTCGGCATTGGCGTAGCAATAACAGGTCTATCAATGCCCTTGATACGGCCTAGACCGAATAATGCTGCCGCTACAGCTGCACCTGTGCTTCCTGGGGCAATAACAGCTTCACATTCTTTGCTTCTAACCAAAGATGTAGCTACTACAACGGAGGCATCCTTCTTCTTGCGCAATGCTTGACCAGGATGCTCATCCATTCCGATTACTTGACTCGCATGATACACAGAAATGCGAGGATTATTTGTTTCATTATTATCTTCTAAAATTTTGAATATTTGAGTTTTATCGCCTACGAGAACAACATCAATATGTTCCGTTTCTCGCACTGCTTCCAAGGCGCCTAAGACGATTTCCAAGGGAGCAAAATCACCACCCATGGCGTCAATTGCAATTTTCATATACTACACCCGATTCTCCACAGACTCCATGATAAATTTAGCTCTAAATACTTCTTTTATTTTATCTCTAATTATAACCCAAATAAAGTATTTATCTCCACGACGACGAACAATTTCTGCTTTCGCCACCAAATTAGTACCAGACTCTACTGGATTTTTATATTTAATATTCCCCACCTCTGCAGAGCAAAGGGTTGAACCCATAACTAGCTTGGCCAAGGAATTTGCTTGAGCATACAAATACTGTGGATCAATATAACCAAAACGATCTTCCATGTCTGGCGTCGTATGTAACATGGATAAAGCTTGTTTTCCTTCTGTTACATCGATGAGTTCACCTACAATTTCATGCTGTATTGGTTCCGGTTGCTCATCCTGAGCATGTTCGGTAGCCATCGCCTTAATACGCTCACGCAATTCAGGAATTCCCAATTCTAATCGATCGAGTCGAATTGTAGGTACACTGACACCAAAGTGCGATGCCAACTCTTCATCAGTAAGAAAAGGCGTAATATTCAGTTTTTCTGTTAACTGTTTCTGTCTTTCTTGCTTCTTCAACCTACTCATGGGACCACCTTTTATGACCTAGTATTAATATTACATCTTAAGTATATATAATAATTCCCATATTGGCAAGGTTTTTCGCATATATAGTGATATATTTTATGGTAATATACTAAATATTGTCCTTATTTTAAAATTAATTAATACTTTATAGGAGATATTAATATAAAACATATATTAATCAACAACTATCTATTTTTGGGCAGTAAAAAACACCTACACAAATGTGTAGGTGTTTTACACGCTCAATTAGGCTTTTGCAACTACTTGTTCACCTTTATAGTGACCACATGTAGGGCAAACACGATGAGGCATCATAGGTTCGTGGCATTGTGGACATGCTACATAACCAGGAGCTTCTAATTTCCAGTTTGCACGACGACGATCGCGACGGCATTTGGATAATCTACGCTTAGGTACTGCCATTATCTGCACCTCCTTAGTACAATCATTAGGATAGTCTATCATCTTTCTCATCAAGCAAAGCACGTAACTCTGCGAATCGAGGATCCACCACAAAGGATTCACAAGAACAAGGTGAAACATTCAAATTTGCTCCGCAATGAACGCACAATCCTTTGCAATCATCCTGACATAACACTTGAGAGGGCTCATTGATGATTAATGTATCCCGAATCAGTTCGGTTAAGTCAATTTCCTCTCCGTTAAAAGGAATCACATCTTCATCGGCATCTCGAGAATCACTAAAGATTTCCTCGAAGGAATCGTTACGCTCATGTTCCGTAGTCGTTAAACAACGAGAACATTCGTAATCACCTTTAGAATTAATCGAACCTTGAACGATGTAGTTTTGACCATCAAACCAAAACTCACCACTAATAGTTATATCATGACGGCTCCAAGGAAAAGCAACTACGTCACTACCAAGTTCTTCACTCGGCATCGTATAGCTATAAGGAAATTTCTTTCCTATATGTTCTTTTGCTTGCTCTACTTGCAGTTTCATAATCTTACCTCGACTTATAATATTATAAACATGACAGTGTGCTTTGTCAAATAAAAAAGGCTATCTCAATATTGCTTAAGATAGCCTTTCTAATGTATCAATTACATTTTTTCGAATTGATCTTTGCCAACGCCACAGATAGGGCAAACATAATCAGCTGGTTGATCTTCGAATTTAACGCCTTCTACAGCTTCGTCATAAACCCAACCGCATACTACGCATACGTATTTTTCCATGTCTATTTCCTCCTTCACTTGAGATTATATTAATGTGTTCATATCGTTAAGATACTTTATCTGTAATATAGTATAGCAAAGACATCGAAACTTTTCAATACTCATTTTCCATTTTTCTACTAAATTTTCAATATCCTCTGAAAGCTGACTATTATTACTTTCATACGAAATTTTATAATGAAATCTATTATCAATTAGTTTTTTATGATATACTATTTACTAGAAATATATAGTGGTATACTAAATATTCGCCATATAAGAAGATTTTATTATCTTATATATAACTATATTATAGGAGGATTCATGAGAACAAAACTGACTGAATTACTAAATATCGAATACCCTATCATCCAAGGTGCTATGGCATGGGTTTCTGAGGCTACATTAGTTGCAGCTGTAGCTAACGCTGGTGCTACAGGTGTTATCGCCTTAGGCGGTCGCGATGCAGAATGGACTCGCAATGAGATTCGCGCATGCAAAGAATTAACAGATAAACCTTTTGGTGTAAATTTAATGCTTATGGCCCCAAATAAAGATGAATTAGTAGATGTTATCATCGCAGAAAAGCCTGCATTTGTAACACTTGGCGCTGGCAACCCTACCCCATATATTAAGCCATTCCAAGAAGCAGGCATCAAGGTCATTCCTGTTGTACCTTCCTTGAAATTAGCAAAACGCATTCAAGATGCTGGTGCCGATGCTATCGTCGTAGAAGGTATGGAGGCTGGTGGTCACATCGGTTCTCAAACGACAATGTCTTTGATGGAAAACATTCTACCAGAAATCACTATTCCTGTTGTTGTGGCTGGTTCCATCGTTGATGGTCGTGGTTTGGCAGCAGCTTTATTGATGGGTGCTGAAGGTGTACAAATGGGCTCTCGTTTCTTACTTGCCGAAGAATGTAAAGCTCATCAAAATATGAAAGAAGCAATTATCAAAGCCACAGATACTGACTCCGTTGTAACAGGTCTTCTCTCCGGTCATGGTGGTGTACGTAGCTTGCGCAGTGATTTTACAGACCGTTATATTGCAGCAGAAACTGATGGCGTTACAACAAAAGAAGAACGCAGCAAAATGTCCCAAGGTACAAATAAATTAGCTGCTATCGATGGCGACGTTGTCAATGGTGCTGTACAAGTAGGCCAAGCGCTTAATAGGCTTAATGAAATTGAGCCAGCTCAAACTATTGTACACTCTGTTATTAATGAAGCTATTATGGCAATCCGTAAAGCACAACGCTTTATCGAAGTAATTTAATAGGAGGTCCTATGTTACCTTATCATGGAAAGTATCCAAAATTAGATCCAAAATCTTGTGTTATGCCTGGTGCTGAACTAGCCGGCGATGTAGAGTTGAAAGAATTTGCCTCCATCTGGCAAAACTGTGCACTTCGTGGCGATGTTAATAAAATTGTAGTAGGTCGTTATTCCAACGTACAAGATAACTCTGTGCTTCACGTCGATGATGATGAGGCTTGTATACTTGGCGACTATGTAACTATAGGTCATGGCGCTATTGTTCATGCGTCTACCATCGAGGATAATGTACTCGTTGGCATGGGGGCTATCGTACTAAGTGGTTGTCATATCGGTACTGGCTCTATCATTGCAGCCGGTGCAGTGGTAAAAGAAAACACTACAATTCCTCCCTATTCTTTAGTCGTTGGTATTCCTGCACGCATCGTACGTACTGATGAATCCCAAGTTGAAAGAATCCACAATCAAGCATTAAAATATAAACATCTTTGGACTGTAGAATATGGTATGCTACCAGATTGTGGTGGCGAAGAATACGACAAAAGTGCCAAAATTGTATAACTACAATGTAAAAAATAGGGTTTTCTATAAATAAAGCCTTCACACGTAAAATAGCGACTAGTTGATCACATGGTATCAATTAGTCGCTATTTCTTTATCATCAGAATATCGTCCGATATAGTATACAGTTTTGTTTTATAATTGGAATCTTGCTTTTACAATCTGCTGAGTTATCAATGCGGAGCCCATGGCTAGCGCCATTGGGAAGCACATTTCCACGGAAAATCGTGAAAGTTCTAACATGAACACACAGGATGTAAGCGGCATCTTTTGTGCTAATCCCAAGAAAATTACGGCCCCTATAAATGCAGCAAAGCCAAGGTGTACAGGGCTGACCATAATACTCCACAAGGCTGCAAAGGCTAATGCCAATGTACTACCTAGCATCATGGATGGCGTAATTCGACCACCATAAGCACCAGCCATTAAGGCAAGTAACACGGCAATCCATTTAGTAGCTAATAGACCTAATGCATAATCCCATCCTACTAAATCTGTAAAGGTCAACTGATTACCAGCTTTACCATTACCGAGGATCTCTGGAAAATACATGGCCATCACCCCAATAACAGCAAATGATAAAAGAGCTATGACAATCATTTTAGGGCTTTTTCTATCAAACTTAGGTAATAAGGATTGTGTTTTATCAAACAAAACAACGCCAATAGCAATGACAGCGCCAAGGACGATAGCAAATTCTTGATAGCTACCATATAAGGGTGGTTGTGGCATCGTATACTGAACAAGATCTCCTATCCCTGCCTGACGAACGACCAATGTAGCTAGTCCACACGATAAAAGGGCTGCACTCATGGCTCGAACATTCCATGTGATAAGTAATGTCTCTAGCGTAAAAATAGCAGCTGATAAAGGAGAATTATATACGGCAGCTAAGCCTGCACCAGCAGCACAAGCAATAATAAGCGACTTGTCCTCAGGGCGCATATCAACATAGCGCAATAATCCAGACATGATACCAGCACTAGCTTCACGAGGTGCTACTTCTCGACCAAGTGGAGAACCCATGCCGACCGTGATAATTTGCAATGTAGCATGAATAAATGTGGTCAACGGAGGCATTTCTTTTGTAGAATCCTGGACAGCTTTTTTTATATCTACCAGTGGATCTCCATAACGATGGATAAGAACCCAACCTACACCGCCAACAAGACCACAGGCCAGTAAGGCTAACAATCGATGTTCAGGCGATACACGGGCTACGGCTTGTCCAAATGATAAACCTTCTGATGTAGAATAGGCATACATAAAATGCTGGATATAATGTAACAAATGGGTATAAAAAGAACCGATTAAGCCCGCCACCAGGCCAACGATTATTATTAAACCAAGTAAACGTTTATCTAACATACTCTCTATATCACTCCATAGCCAGGACTACTTCACCCTGTTTCAACGAAGATTGTACATCAATAATACGCTGATTAGAGGAGCCTCTAAACCGAAGTGATGGATCTTTTAACTCATCTACAAATCGACCATCAACAAGAATATCGATTTGTTCCACTAAGCTACGGCGAGATGGATCAGATATAATATCATCCCATACATAGCCAGAGTAAGCCCAGATAGGTTTCTCAGGCGCTGCTTCACGCACCGCTTTCACTATAGCTAGCATACCATCTACATTTTGAAATGGTTCACCGCCTAACAAGGTAAGGCCAGCACAATTAGGATCTTTTACATAAGACACAACCAGCTGTGTTTCTTTATCAGTCCATTCTTGACCAGCATTAAAATCTTGATATTCTTCATTAAAACAATTATAACAGCAATGGGTGCAACCAGTTACAAATATAGATGTGCGTATGCCTTCCCCATTGGCGATATCATATTGTCGAATCTGTCCATATCTCATAATAACCCCCATATTTGCCTATGATCAACTTTGACCAAATTAAACATATAGATATATTTCAATTTATCATGTATATAGTAAAAGCTGTGCCGATGGCACAGCTTTTAACATGTTTACGATTAATAAAATTAAATATGCATTACACGATCTTTTATTTCTTTTGTGCGACCTTCGTTCCAGAAGTTTTCACCAAGGTATCCACACGTACGGCGGATAACTGTTAATTTATCACGGTTTGTATTATGACAACGAGGGCATTCCCATTGATTGTCATCATTAACCTTGATTTCACCATCAAATCCGCATTCATGACAGTAGTCAGATTTTGTATTGAACTCTGCATAGGAAATATTGTCGTAAATATATTTAATCATCGTCAATACTGCAGGAATATTATTGGTCATATTTGGAATTTCCGCATAGGAAATGCAACCGCCTGTAGATTTCTTTTGGAATTCAGATTCAAAGGCAAATTTATCAAATACGTTAATTTCTTCACGAACGCTTACATGATAACTATTCGTATAGTAACCTTTGTCCGTTACATCTTCGATGATACCAAAGCGTGCTCGGTCCAAAGAAGAGAAGCGATTTGTTAAGCTTTCAGCAGGCGTACCATAAAGACCAAAGCCTAGATTATGTTTTTCACGCCATTCATTAATAGCTTGGTTCAAACGATCCATAATTTTCATGGCAAAAACACGACCATGTTCACCTGTATTAGACTCGCCAGTAATCAAGCGACATGCTTCATAAATGCCGATATACCCAAGGGAAATCGTCGCATAGCCACCAGTCAAAAATGGAGCGATTTTTTCACCTTTTTTAAGTCGCGCAATAGCACCATGTTGCCAGTGAATTGGGGATACATCACTTACTACATCTTTCAATAGATTGTAACGTAACATCAATGCTTTTTCAGCTAACTCAAGGCGTTTATCCAAGATTTCAAAATACTTTTCTTCACTACCGCGTGCTAAAATACCAATTTGTGGCAAATTCAAACTTACTACGCCCATGTTGAAACGGCCATCAAATTTATAATTGCCTTCTGCATCCTTCCAAGGAGATAAGAAGGAACGACATCCCATAGGGCTGAATACATTGCCTTCGTAATTTTCCTTCATCTTCTTTGCAGAAATATAATCAGGATACATGCGTTTAGCCGTACATTGAGCAGCTAATTCTGTTAAATAATAATATGGGCTATCCGGATGAACATTGTGTTCGTCTAATACATAAATTAATTTAGGGAATGCTGGTGTAATGTATACATCGGCTTCATTTTTTACACCCTTAATACGTTGACGTAAAATTTCTTCCGTAATTAATGCCGCTTCCTTAGCGTATTCATAATCCGGTTGGAAATACATAAACAATGTAACGAATGGGGATTGGCCATTTGTAGTCATCAATGTATTGATTTGGTATTGAATGGTTTGAATGCCGTCCTTTACCTCTTTACGCGTACGTTTCCAAGCAATTTCACGAGCCTTTTCCATATTTGGTTCCATGCCGTAAATCTCAACTTGTTCTTCAATTACATTATTGAGGATTTTTTCATAAGATTTACGTACGAATGGTGCTAAAATACGGTCAATGCCATTAATACTTTGACCACCATATTGACCAGATGCAACTTGTGCAATGATTTGAGTTGTTACAGTACATGCTACTTGGAATGATTTTGGCGTGTCAATGCGCTTACCATTGATAACTGTACCATTTGTCAACATATCTTCTAAGTTGATTAAGCAACAGTTAAACATCGGTTGGATGATATAGTCCATATCGTGGAAATGGATAGCACCGCTATCATGTGCTTCTAGTATATCTGTAGGAATCAACTTACGACGCGCAATATCCTTGGACACTTCACCAGCAATTAAATCGCGTTGTGTAGATACAATGGCAGCATCTTTATTAGAATTTTCATCAAGAACACTAACATTACTACGATCCAACAAACCGATGACATCTTCGTCAGTCGTGTTTTGGCGACGTTTGAAAGCTTGTACCGCTTTATAACCTTCATAAGCACGAGCTGTTGCAGGATTATGATACTCAATCAACTTATAGTATACTTGATCTTCTATAGCATAGATTGTCATATCCTTTTGAAGTTTTATAGCATATGCTTCAATTTCGTCAGCAATGCGTTCAGCTAAGCCAGATTCATATAACCCCGTACTACTATGTTCTGCCTTTTCAATAGCTACTGCAATTTTATGTTTATCGAAAGGTACCTTTGTACCATCCCGTTTAATGACCTGCAACATCTCGGAACCTCCCCGTTTCCCATACTCCGAATTAATTAATGTCATTACATATAAAAAAGTATGGAAAAAACCATACTCAATCTATATTATTTACTACGAAAAATACAAAATTCAATAGATTATTTCGTATTTCTAACCGCTTTCATAGTATACTATATATAGTGTTTTATTGCAATAAAAAATACAATATCATGTAAAAAAGAGTTTTTTTGCTATACTTAAACGGCATAACAAAAAAACTCTTTTTTTTATAAAGCGATTGAAAGAAGTCGAGTCCAAAAATTAGGTCGTTTTCCTGCCCAATGATCCGGTACCGTAGGATAAAATACTCTATCCGCTAATAAATCGCGTTCATTTAATCGGACGTCACTAAGTAAATCTTTCTTATATTCAATATCTAGTTTAGAAATTACATCTACATAGCTACCATATTGATTATTCATCACATCATAACCAGTGCCAAAGAAGTGTATTAGACCATTCGTATATAATTCAATAGCTCTCGTATAATGCTCAGAATGATGTGTAAAGGACATAATATTACATTCAAATAAAATGCCCTTATCAACCCATTCCAATAGTTGTTCAGGTTTATTAAAGAAAAGGTCGCTACGTTCCACTTCACTTATGATAGGCGTGATGCCTAAGTCACATAAAGTCTGTAACCACGCATCTACATGATATAACTTACAATCTTGTGGAATAGTAACTAACATAAAATGACTATTACCTAATACAAGTGATTCTTTATGATTGCGTATATAGTCAATCATACCATCACCTAACTCAACAACGGCACCATTATGTAATGTAACCGATATCGCTTGTTCAGATACTACTTGTGTTAAATTTTCTACCTGCTCCACTACTGACTCAACAACGGTCTGTACATTTAGCTCATTAACCTTAGGTGTACAAAAAATATCTGTAATACCAGAACGGACTAAATCTTTAACCATTTGCACAGATTCAGCCATGGATTGAGGTCCCTTTCCATCTGCCATAGCTGGCAAAATATATGTATGTAAATCTAAAATGCGTTTCATCTTCTTCCCCATTCTCATCTTTATATCGCCCCTTACCTCGATATAAATCTCTTAAATATAATCTCTTTAATTGCTCAAATTCATTTTGTATTCATATTATACCAATGAATCTATGTCTTGAAAAGTACCTATACCTAAACTTTTGATAATATTTGATTGCTTAAAATTAAAGATTATTTAATAATTTCATTTTGTTTTCACAAAAAAAACAAGGCTCCTATCAATAACTCATAGAAGCCTTGTATATTTAATTAAAATCCATCTATTAACTATGCCGGATTCTTCGATAAATAGATAGTATAACTTGTACGACAGCAACACCAATGATAACGCCAGCTGTATCGATTGCCACATCGCGAATCGATGCATGTCTACCAATACTTGCAAGTTGTAAGCATTCATCCATAACGGCAATAACTAATCCTATAAAAATCACTTTAAGTCCTGCATATTCACGATTAAATTGATGCAATGCCACATACAAACATCCACCAAGTACAGCAAACTCGAACACATGCGCCATCTTGCGGACAATGCGATTTAACGACCACATGTCACCGGTGAGGCCCAGCTTATACAGAATCGGACTCAACCATTGTGTCATCTTAAGACTCAAACCATCTGAGGAAATATCATTTTGTAGCGAATTATCCCAGATAAAAAGGATAACGAGAATAACTAAAGTAAAGCTTATCCAATGTTTCTTTAACATCTACTATCACCGCCACTAATCTCGGTCAAAAATATCTCTAGTATAAACTTTATCTTTTACATCGGCCAAGGAATCATCCCAACGATTAGCTACAATCACATCACTAACACGTTTAAAATCATCAAAGTTTCTAATGACTGGTGAGTGGAAAAAATCATCCGCCTCTAGTGTTGGTTCATACACAACAACAGCAATCCCCTTTGCTTTAATACGTTTCATGATACCTTGTACAGCAGAAGCTCTAAAATTATCGGAATTTGTTTTCATTGTCAATCGGTAAATGCCAACAATCTTAGGATCCTTTCCGATGATGGCATCTGCAATGTGATCCTTTCTCGTCCGATTTGCATCAACAATGGCAGATATGAGGTTTTGTGGCACATCATTGTAATTTGCCAATAGTTGTTTTGTATCCTTTGGCAAACAGTACCCGCCATATCCAAAGGAAGGATTATTATAGAAATCTCCAATACGAGGATCTAAACATACGCCATGAATAATCTCACTCGTATTTAATCCACGCACCTCTGCATAGGAATCTAGTTCATTAAAATAAGCTACACGCAATGCTAAATAGGTATTAGCAAACAATTTAATGGCCTCTGCCTCTGTAGAACCAGTGAAACATAAAGGTATATCATCTTTAAGAGCACCTTCTGCTAATAAGTGAGCAAACGTATGAGCTCGTTCCGAATCTTCACCAACTACAATACGAGAAGGATATAAATTATCATATAACGCTTTACCTTCACGTAAAAACTCAGGAGAGAAAATTATATTCTTCGTATTAAACCGTTCTCGCATCTCTTCTGTATAACCTACAGGGACTGTAGATTTAACAATCATAACCGCATCAGGATTAATATCTAAAACTGTTTTAATAACAGATTCTACGGATGATGTATCAAAAAAATTCTTTTGTGGATCATAATTGGTAGGTGTAGAAATTATAATATATTCAGCACCTGTGAAAGCTTCGTTAGGATCTAATGTAGCACGGAAATTTAGCGACTTATTCTTTAAATAATCGGTCAATTCTGAATCAACAATAGGTGATTCTTTACGGTTAATCATATCTACCTTTTCAGGAATGATATCCAGTGCAACCACTTCATTATGTTGTGCTAATAATACGCCATTTGAAAGGCCTACATACCCGGTACCAGCTATTGCTATTTTCATTTATTTACCATCCTTCATATAAAAATCTTTATACCATATTGCAAAACGTCTTAAACCTTCTCGAAGTGTTGTACTCGGTTTAAACCCAAAATCCGTTTCTAATGCAGATGTATCAGCATATGTAATCGGCACATCTCCAGGTTGCATCGGTACGAGTTCCTTATGGCGTTCCATGTTAAAATCTGCTGGTAACACACCAGCACCTATTAACTCTTCCCCTAAAATCGTCACAAAGTCCAATAGATTTTCAGGACTATTATTACCGATATTATAAATTGCATATGGTGGTACTGGTAATCCATCAGCCCCATTTCTTCGTTCAGGAGCTACTTGCATAACCTTATAAACGCCTTCAACAATATCGTCTATATAAGTAAAGTCACGCTTACAATTACCATAGTTAAAGATTTTAATCACTTCGCCTTTGCGCAATGTGTTAGTAAATCCAAAGTATGCCATATCAGGACGCCCTGCTGGGCCATACACAGTAAAGAACCGAAGGCCTGTACATGGGATGTTATACAACTTAGCATAGGAATAGGCTAATAATTCATTAGATTTCTTTGTAGCTGCATATAAGGACACAGGATTATCTACTTGATCATCTGTAGAATAAGGAATCTTTTTATTAGAACCATAAACGGAAGAGGATGATGCATATACAAGATGTTCAACACCTTTTGCCCCATTATCATACGAATGACGGCAACATTCTAATATATTGTAAAAGCCAATAATATTTGATTCTATATATGCGTCTGGGTTCGTAATAGAATAGCGTACACCTGCCTGTGCTGCTAAGTTCACAACTACATCCGGTTTATATCCATCAAAAATAGATTGTAAAAACTCTTTATCCGCTATATTCCCTTTTTTGAATATCCATTGATTATCATGTTTTACGGAGGAAACAATCTGTTGAAGTCTATACTCCTTTAAACTCACATCATAATAATCATTAACAGAGTCAACACCTATGATGAGGCTATTTTCAATATTATTAAAAAGCGACATAACAAGATTGGCCCCTACAAATCCTGCAGCCCCAGTAATGAGAATTACCTTGTTATGTAATGATACATTTTGTAAAAGCATAGTCTGTCCTTTCCTTTAGGAACGTCTTAGTCGTGCTAAGGCGCTATCCCATATTTTTGCAAGTACAACCCTCTCCGTTGGAAATAAATACAACACAACAAGATACGAAATAAGACTGACACATATACAGAAAATCGTCCAAATCATACTATTATATAAATGCAACAAAGCATAAGAACCAATACCTACAATGGCGGAGGTAATGATATAGGCTTTAATATTAAAAATTACACTCCACGCATCCATCTTTACATAAACGGCTAACAAATATAAAAGTACACCAATCATTTGAATGCGCACTATAGAACGAGCATAGACAAATGTAGTGAAATCATATTGAACACATATATATATGACCGGTATTAATACGATGAGATGTAACATCTGTGCAAGGAATGAAATATTTGGCATCCCCTTAGCACGAAAAGCTTCAGATATTAAATATGATATAGCTGTCACGAGAGATGAGCTTAATGCCCATGATCCTAGCACTATACCTGCTAACTTCCACTGGGGCCCCAATAAAATCTGTACAATAAAATCTTGATATACAAACATGCCCACACCTAAAGGAACCAAAAATAAAGCCATATATCGTTGAAACGTTAAAAATGTTTTTTCAAATTCCTCTTGATTATGTTGATGTCGTGATAATGCAGAGAATAATACGGGCGCCATCGAAGATGTAGCAATAGCCATAATAGTAGTTACTATAGCCGTCGGCATCTTGTACACGCCAAGATAATAGGCATTCAAAAACTGACTAATAATGAATGTATCCACCCATGCAGTAAGCCATATAGAGAAAGCTTCCGCTAAGGACCAAGCACTAAAGCTGAACATGTTTCGAAACACAGATCCCGAAAAATAGATAGATATCAACTTTTCTTGTCGAACACATAGTGCAATGGCTGTAAATAAATGTGCGGCTAATAATCCTGCAATCAAGGACCAGTAATCAAATCCAGCTAACGCCATCGGTATCGATACTAACAAAGGCGTAATGATTGTAATCATACGAATACTTAAAAGGAATTTAAAATTAAAATTTCTTCTATACATTGCCATTTGAATGCTACTAAATGCACTTAATGGTAACATCGCCCCCATTACAGCTAACGGAATGCCTAATCCTTCATTACCCACCAATGATGCTAAATCATCACGCCAGACAATGATAGTAATCCACAATACAATAGCTAGTACTATATTGGAAATAAATGCAACACTAACACTTTTCTGTTTAGCTTCTTCACTTTCAAATTCGTATTGAACAAGGAATTTCTGGAAGCCTGCATCTGCTAACATTTCTGCAAATGAAATAACCATCATTATAGTGGCTAAAATACCAAATGCTGTAGGGGCCAAAATATGTGCCAATATGATATTTGTAATTGGTGTAATGAGCTTTGCTAAGATTTCTGTTATGAGTGACCACTTAGCAGCAGCTACAACTTTAGTATCCATTGATATTCAAATCCATTTAATTACGATTTATATTCTTTACGCCTTGTAAAAATAACTCATGATGCGCTTCACATGACAAATAATTCTGTATCGCTAAATAACATGTCATATACTTGAGTTCCAATTATAGACTCCATATCACCATTTTCAAATAATGTACGATTTATATCTGTAGGAACAAAATCAGCTCCGATGTATACCTTCAAGATGTAACCACTCTCCCATTTTGTAATCAAACTCCACTGGTTCCATCCTTATAAATCCTGCGCCAGGATACAATGTTAATTCTCCAATATAAAGACGATCATTCACGTCATAAAAATCAACCCGTAAAAATGGAAAATCCTTAGATAATTGTTTGCATAATGATCTCATTTCTTCATAGTGTGGCGGTTTTTCAAATGTTTTTTTAGCGGGCTCATAATGAAGAACGGAAAGATTTACATAGTTCCAATCCTCATCATAATAGTTCATACGTGTTCCACCTTTAGAAAATCGTTCAGAACAAACTACAGTTAGCTTTGGTTCTCCGTGAAAGGAATACATCTTATAGTCTAATAAATCTGCATTCCCTAACTCATCTATATACGCTTCTGCCAAAATACGGCGTCGTACATTTTTATAGGGCCATTCACGAGCTATAAGATAAAAATCATGCTGTAAAGATTTATTAATAATTTGACGTGCTCCTTCTTTATCAAACTTAGACTTATCTTTACAAATTACAATACCACCACTGTCATGAGTGCATTTCAGTACAAACTGATTCGGTAATGCATCAAAATCAATTTCATCAAAAGAGTCCCATACACCTAAAGTCGGGATGATGTACTTGGAGTCAATTCTATCAGCTAAATAATTTTTAGCCTCATATTTATCAACCATAGTAGTATATATGGGGTTACGATCATATAATTTCATCCACTGCATCTTTTCACTAAAGGTCTGTGGATTATCTAAATTTAATGGATATCCCATATATTGGGGAAATATCTTTCGTAGAAACGCTTCATCACTTAAAGAGTCGTAAGCCCCCATTTTTATCATCACCCGTAAACGGTAATAAGGATCAGAGATGAACCGCTTTCCCTTGGTCAAGATTGTTTGTATGTTCATGTAATTTCTTTCTCCTAGTCCGTAAGATCTGAACTTCTATAAAAAATAACATCATATAAAAGTAAGTGCTTTTACTTTCATAGGAAACCAAACCCATATCCATAACTAATTGAGACATAAGCAATATAAATACCATGACATATTCATTACTGTGAAAATCATGATATCGTATCATGTTATAAACGAGATATGCATACATGGAGTAATACGTAACCACACCGACAATACCAGTACCCGCCAATAGCTCAATATAATTATTATGAAGATAATAGTTCTCCCGTCCAAAAATAGAGTATGTATATACTGCTGGATTATTAATCCCAACGCCTATGATTGGAGATTGATGAAATAAATCCCAACCTATATCGACTAAAGCCATACGAACAATGGCAGATGAGTCTCCACCAGTTCCTGTAAAGGCATCTACCATGGAACTCATACGTTCTAACACTTCACTAAAAATAGGTAGCTGTAATATACCTATAAAAGCAATAATTAGTATGCTCAAATAAGCTACTAATTTAGCTAAGGAATTAACAATATTTTTACTACGAAAGCTTTTGAATACGAATAATAAAACGATACCTATAACGACAAATACCAATGCTTTCCGACTACCTGTAGCCGCCAATATACCTAATGTTGGTAATGCTATGATGTTCCACCATCGCGGTTTATCGTACATCATATAATACACGGTCATTACAATAGCATTGGCACCTAATAGTCCTACTGTATTTGCATTTAATGCGTCATTGGCTATACGAGCCGATGATGAAAGAACATTGATAAAATAATCGAGCCCATAGTAATACACCGTATAGAAACAGACAATATATCCTGTCCACATACCGATTTTCAACAAGGAATCAACTGATTTTTCTCGCTGAAAGCACATATACAAAACAATGAGCATACAAAATATTTTTACAATATCAAAGCTTCTACTCATGGCTACAGATGGATCAAGAGCATTTAGAGAACTAAGATAGCAAACGCCTATGAATAGTAGCATATACATATGCATCCATGTAAATGACACTGTAATTCGCCCCTGGTCTCGTACGAGATAACATAGTATTAATCCAAACAAGCATACGAATAGCACATAGGCACCGTAATCTGCATCGCCGAGGGCGAACGATATGGTCAATGAAAGTACAAGAAATACTAATGTTATAAACCATATAAGACGATTAGATATGGTCGTAATATTTAACTTCAATACTGTCCCTCTTCTCTCAATATATGTAATCACAACACAAGCTTGTACTAAAGAATATCAATCCAACGCTTAGCAATCTTACTGAGTGGGAATGTATCTCGCACCTTGATTGCTTCAACAGATATACGTTTAGCCAACTCAGGACTTGCTAAGATGGATTTCATTTTTTCATACATCGTTTTCGTATCGCCTACTGGAACAAGCAAGCCATTAATTCCATCTTGAATAACCATACGTGCTCCACCTACAGGGCAATCTGTAACAACAACAGGTAACCCCATTCCCATGGCTTCTAACATGGAGTTAGATATGCCTTCAAAGTCAGATGACGAAACAAACATAGCACAAGGCCGTTCCTTCTCTAAAATATTAGATGCAAAACCTGGCAAAAGAATGCGATCTGTTAATCCCAAACTAGCTATTTGTTGTCGTAACTCATTTTCTAAAACACCTTGCCCATATATGACAAGCTTATACTCTTTAAACTCATTAGCCAGCATGCTAAATGCATTAATCATCATAGGTAGATTTTTTTGCGGATGCAATCGACACGCGGTTACAATAATCTTTTCGCGTTCCCCTTCGTAAGGTTCTGGTAAATTGCCATTAATCGGATTTGGAATGATATGCCCACGGCTTTGTATAGACTTAGAGAAATATGATTTTGCATCTTCAGTTTGAAATACTATGGCATCAGCAAATCGAAACGCAAAGTCTCGAAGCATTTGTTGATGTTTGCCGACAGGCACCTTACGCGGATTATTGCGCTCAGAGAACACCATTCGATTATTAACAAACCAAGAACTAATTGCCAAAATAAAGCTAGACGCACTCAGAAATGATAAACACGTTGCATTAGGACGTTGTTTTAATATGCCAATAAGTGCTTTAATTTCTTGTAAAAATCGAAGAATCTTATTGGAACTCGTCGTATGTATTTGAATTTGCTCAATTCCTTTTGGCAATACATATTCTGTACCATACCGATTTGGACTCGTTTGAATAACAGTGATCTTATGACCATCATGATGCCATTGACGGGCCAATTCTGTTAAAATTCGTTCAGCTCCGTCATTACCAAGGGAAATCGTAACAATAATAATTTCTTTACCCATTTTGACGCTCCTCTGTGATATATTCGGCTAAACGTATATATGCGTCTTTCATTGTTACCTGTGGTTCCCATGATAGATTGCGCATTTTCCTAGAATTTAAAAACATATGAACTGTAGGCGCATATCCAAAGGAGGACACATTTTCAGGTATATCAAAAACGACAGAAACTTTATCGCCCCCCACATGGCACGCTACTAAATTGGCAATACTAGCAATACTACGAGTTTCCTCGTCATGGCACACATTATAAGCTTCGCCCATATCACCTTGGGTCATCAAAATAATAATGGCCCGCACTGCATCCGTAATATAACAGAAGTTGGACATGGAATCGCCCTTAGTGTGAAGGATAATATCACGACCATCCAAGGCATGTTGGGTGAACTGCATAAACACTCGGTTATCATCGAGCGGCACACCAGCGCCGAACGTCTGTGCTAGGCGAGCGATTTTAACAGGAACACCAAATTCAACGGCATAGGATTTACAGTAACATTCACACATACGCTTACTTTCAGAATAAGAACTACGAACGTTTAGATGATCTAAATACCCGATGCGTTCCTCCGTCATAACTTGACCAGATTCATAAGGTATACCATACTGTTCCATGCTCGATAGATATACCATACCTAAAATCCGCTGTTCTTTTCCCAGTTCTAACATACGTTCCGTACCATGTATTGATGTACGAATCGTATCTACAGGATGTTCTACAAAATATTTTGATTTTGTAGGGGCAGCACCATGCATAATATAGTCACATTCTACAGTTAGAGAATCTAATGGCATATCAACAAATGTGATTGATTGTGAATCTAGAATATCCCCAAACATAGAATATGCCTTTTCTATATTGCGCACATGGCATATGACATGTAATGAAAGATGATAGGCATCATTGGCGGCTACTAATGAACGAGCCACCATAGAGCCGATTAAACCTGTAGCACCCGTTACAAGTATTGTCTTATCCTGAAAATCCTTAAATATATGAGAATCACCTATAATTTCTTGTATGTCTCGTTCAACAACCGTATTAATTGCCCTCACCTCCACTTTCTCTATTTTTTAATATACCTGTGAACATATAATAATCTGACGGGGTTGTAATCTTAATATTTTCAGGTTCTCCCCATACGGGGTACAATGGATACCCATAATGCATCATCATAGATGCAGAATCGATAAAATCATGAATTCCTTCAGCTATTGATGTATCATGAACTGAAAGAATATCAACGAGCCTAAAACTTTGAGGCGCTTTTGCCATCAAACATTGTTGACGATTTAAAATCGTTTTGATTTCTCCATCATCAGTAACCATAACTGTTTCAATAGCAGGAGTTACCGTAATGGCACTCCCCTTTGTTTCAACAGATCGTATATTTCTAACAATGGTAGAACGATCAACCAAAGGTCGTACACCATCATGAATTAGTACTGTTATATCATCAACACCATATAATCGTTTCACTTCAAGCAAACCGTTATATTGAGAGTCCAGTGCAGTCTCGCCACCAGGAACAATGGATACGATTTTTTGAAGGCCTTCTTTTGCTATCAGAGCCTTTGCATAATCCATCCAGTCTGACTTACACACTAATACAATGCCATCAATGAAGGGTTCTTCTTCAAATATGGATAGTGTTTGTATCAGTATAGGCTTACCATTCCATTCAAGGAATTGCTTTGGCATTTTATCATTTTTCATACGGGATCCTACGCCACCAGCAAAGATAACTGCTATTCTTTTCATAGAACCTCCCTTAACTATTAACGATGTTTATTTACTAAATAATGAATGCCCTTGTAATTGGTATAACTACAATCCATATCGATATATACGGCATCATGCTTTGCTACACGCTGTTCCACTGGAGGCAATTGCATATAATCGCCCCAAATCAAACGTAAGTATCGTTCATAACCAGCCATAACGGGAATTTGATGACCTTCAAATTCCTTATATACAACGTGATCAAAATCTTGGCGTGGGTGGCGTAACTTCATACCTTTCAAACTACCGATTAGTTCCGTTACTTCATGGGATGTGTCAAAATCATATTGGCTCATTTGTTTTTCTGCAAAGCGCCATATGTGATAACGCCACGAAGGTTTAGAAATCACCTTATAAATGCACCCAGCCAACATGCGATATACCTTGCCCTTGTTATCAGGCAACCGTTGTGCATTAAACAAGGCAAAGGTCATGGCCCACATTAATTGAAAGAATCGTTTGACAGTACCCTTTGGACAACCATCGATGGGCATAATTTCAAGGGCTAATCCATGACAAATATCTTCATTCACACTATGGCGATTGATGAAAGTTGTTTCTTCATCGCGAATTGATGCACCTGCATCATGATAGATCTTATCTCTCGTTGTCCTACAATAGGTATATCGTTTATCACCGTATATAGGCCAAAGTTCAGCTAATCTTTCATAATCAGGACGAGGCATAAAAATATCTAAATCATCATCCCAAGGGATAAACCCTTTATGTCGAATAGCCCCTATAAGACCGCCACCACATAAATAGAGTCGTAGATTATGAGCATCACAAAATTCTTTAAATACCAAAAGCATATTCAATTCTTTAGCTTGTATATCATGAGCTGTTGTTTCTGCCATACTACCTTTCTAACGTATAACGGCCAATACCGTTTCCACCATAACTTTTAATTCTCCAATGAACGAGAATTCTTTAAGACTCCGTAAATTCCATTCCATCTTTGCAGGCAATACATTATGAATATAGCAATCATCTACATCATCTGCCGCATCTAACAAGGTATCTTCATCCTTATACCGAATACTAGCTACACTCGTTACACCTGCAGGGAGCAACAATGTCGCTTTCATTTCTTCTGTATAAGCCGCTACATACCTCGGAACCTCTGGACGTGTGCCGACAAAACTCATGGTACCTTCTAATATATTGATTAATTGAGGCAATTCATCGAGTCTACATTTTCGCAAAGCCTGTCCTACAGATGTAACACGCATATCGCCTTTAGACGTAACCTGAGCGCCAATCTGTTCTGCATTTTGTACCATAGTTCTAAACTTATAAATTTTAAAAGTTTTACCATACTGAGTAACCCGTTCTTGTCTAAAGAATACAGGCCCTTCACTATCTAGTTTGATCCATACCGCTAACCATAGAAATATGGGACTTAGCACTACTAATAGAATAGCTGCCACTAAGCGATCAAATACAGACTTAATCATTAAATCACGACGTTGGGATGCTAAGATGTCGTAATAAGGGCGAACTGCTTCACATCGCATATCATCGGGCAACTCCTGCCATGATTTCCAAATCATAATGCACCTAAACATTCTTTAAATGTATGAATCACATAGCTTACCTCTTCATCTGTTAAATTAGTATGAAGGGGCAATGTAATTTCATTTTTGAACTGATTATATGCATTCGGATAATCATCGATAGAAAATCCCAAGTTTTTATAAGCCGTATGCATTGGAATTGGCTTATAATGCACATTTGTAGCGACACCTTTTTCTGCCATTCGTTCAATTAATTCATTACGTTGTTCTATGGTTGCATCATTGATACGCACTAAATATAAATGACCACTACTCATATGCTCATCCGTATAATGAGGTACTACGGATACAGGACAATCTTTAAACGCGTCATTATATCGATCAATAATTTCACGACGCCGTTCTAATAAGCCAGGATATCGTTCTAATTGGGCCAATCCAATAGCAGCCATAATATCCGTCATATTGCACTTATAATAGGTACCTTTAATATCATATTCCCAGGCCCCCATCTTAGTTTTGGCCAATGCATCTTTATCCTGACCATGAAGAGATAATAATTGGAATTGTTTATACAAAACTTCATCATCAATGCCAGGTATAGATTTCCACGTAGCACAACCGCCCTCAGCAGTAGTAAAGTTTTTTACTGCATGAAAGGAAAAACTACTAAAATCAGCTACATATCCTGTATGCTGACCTTTATAGGTTGCCCCAAAGGAATGTGCGCAGTCTGCGACGATTGGAATTCTACCCAACGCTCGTTGTATATCATTGCTTGGTGTAAACAAAAATTTAGCATTATTTACAATGGTAAATAAACGATCATAATTACAAGGTACACCACCGATATCGACAGGAATAATGGCCTTTGTCTTATCGGTTATGGCAGCAGCCACCTTATCATAGTCCATTTCATAAGAATCAGGTACTGTATCGATTAATACTAGTTTTGCCCCTACATGAACTACAGGACTTGCACTAGCCGTATAGGAGTAAGCACTAGTTATAACTTCATCACCTGGTCCAATACCCAATACGCGAAGAATCATTTCTAAGGCTGCAGTTGCCGAATTTAAGCACACTGCCTTTGACGTCCCTAAATACGTTGCAATACGTCGTTCTAATTCCTTAGTACGTGGTCCAGTTGTAATCCAACCACTTTTTAACGCTTCTACCACCTCATTGATTTCTAATTCTGTAATATCTGGAGGAGAGAAATTAATTTTCATAGCTTTCACCTATACTTTCCATTTATTCCATATCAATAAATACTGATCCGATAATAGGTACTCCAATTTGCTCTAATCGTTGTTTAGCTAATGCCATATCATCAGGTTGAACATAATCACCTTTTACAACCAAGAGAACCCCATCAGCTTTCTCAGCTATTACCAAGGCATCCGTAACACTTAACACCGATGGTGTATCCACTATGATGACATCATATTCATCACGAATGTACTCAAATACCGTAGATAATCGATGGGAATCAACCACCTCGGACGGAGATTCCACTGCAACACCACTGGTAATTAGATCTAGATGAGGCATCACATGACGATGAATCGTCAAATCTTCATCCATAATGATATGATTTGTTAATCCTTGATTTTTTACATCAAATACAACATGTTGCACTGGATTGCGTAAATTACCATCAATTAACAGCACCTTGTCATTATTCTTGGACAAAGAAATCGCTAAATTAGCGGCCACCTCCGATACACCTTCACCTGTAGTAGCAGATGTAACACACAATATTTTTCTATTTTCTGCATTACAGCGATACTGTAAATTGCTACGCAATGTTCGATAAGATTCCACAAGAGGAGTATCACCATATTCATTTGAAATTAATCGTATCGTATCCATCTTAACCTCTCACCTTATACAACCAACGCAACACTTTATTCTTAGGTTCTTCTGTGACCGATTTATTGTGATTAGGAATAACACCTAACATCGGCACCTGTAACATATCTTCAACATCTTTTGCAGTCTGTATTCTACGATTTCGCAAGGAGTTAACTAATGTATACAAACATCCTAAAATTAAACCGATAATAGCACTGGCAACCATAACAAGTACACGACGAGGAGCAATCGCCTTTTCTGGTAATGTAGGAGCATCGACGATTTGTACCTCATTCGGCACCATAACCTCTGCCACCTTAGCTTCCTCCAGACGTTTAGAAAGCATTTCATAAATATCTTGGGCTACATCTACATCGCGCTTAGCTTGAATATACCCCCGTTCCTTTTCAGGAAGTGCTTTCATCGCATCTTCGTTATCTTTATCTAAATCAGCTAACGTAGCCTCTTTACTTTGAGCTACTGCTAAAGCAGCTTCATTTTTAAATTTATCTGCTAATAAACCTTGTTGAGCGGAGTTACTTGATGGAGCTTGCTGTGAAACAATAGCATCTATTTCCTGTTGTAAACCGGCTTGTGCTTTAGCAATCTGATCATTTACTTCCTTCATTGCAGGATGCGAATCAGTATATTTACCTACGTAACTTGCCTTACGAGCCTCTAAATCTGCTAGTTGTGATTTATAAGCTTGTACCGTTGAGCTATCTGCAATACTAGCACCTGCCGAACCTAAATCCGCATTAATGCTACCTAATGCAGCTTGCGCTGTTTCTAAATCGAGCTTATTTTGTGCCTTTTCACGATCGATTAACGTAATCTTATCTGTAAGCCCCTTCATTTGATCATTGGTAGAATAAATTTTATTATCTACTTGAAATTGTTGGAGCTTTTTCTCTGCTTCAGACAATTCCTCCTTCGCTGTTACCACTCTTTTTTGTAAAAACTCACGAGTCGTTTTTTGTTCAACTTGGGATAACTCGGCTAAGCGTTTTAAAAATGTATCAATTAATAACTGATTAGCTTCTTGTGCCTCTTCTGGGGACTTACCAGTCACACTAACTTGTAATAACTGTGTTTCTTTATATGGCTTTGTCTCTATACGATTTTTAACAAATTCTTCATACGTTGGTAGCTTACTACTATCTCCGGCAATTTCATTGATAACAGGTTCTACAACATTACGACTTTTTAAAATCTCTGCATCAGTGTTCATCAATTGACGAGCCATCGTATCCGAGTAGCTTGGGTCACTAGATAGCACTGAATTACCTAAGCCTTGTGTCTGTTTAATACGTAACATAGCAGTAGACTGATAGGTGGATGGTGTTACGATTAGGTACGCACCACCAAGGAGAATACAAATGCCAGTCACATTTATAATAGTTCGCCGTTTTCTAACAAGAATCTTGGCTATATCTTTTATATCTATAATTTGTTCCATCCCAATACCCCTTTCAAGTAGGCATACAACACCGCGGTCTCTCTTTCCGCTTAAACATTATGGTTAGGTGTATATGTTGGAATAATATCCTGTAATACACCAATTACATCCATATCAGTTTCACAAGAATCAAAGATAGCAATTTTATCTATCAACCAATCACGATCAACGGTATCTAACGGGGCTTCAAAAATCTTTGTATGATTCGTTCGATTGGTTCCTTCTTCAGATGTAAGCAACTCTTCGTATTTCTTTTCACCTGGTCTAAGGCCTGTAATTTTAATATGAATGTCCTTATCAGGTTCCAATCCTGATAAACGAATCATATTTCTTGCTAAATCAATAATCTTTACAGGTTCGCCCATATCAAGTAAGAATACCTCTCCACCTTTACCCATAGCACCAGCTTGTAATACAAGCTGACTGGCTTCTGGTATAGTCATAAAATACCGTGTCATTTCTGGATCGGTAACAGTTACAGGGCCACCTGCTTCAATTTGCTTTTTAAATAACGGAATGACGGAACCACGACTACCAAGTACATTACCAAAACGAACAGTAATATATTTCGTATCATATGTATCATTCATAGATATGATAACCTTTTCTGCAACGCGCTTTGTGGCACCCATAACGCTAGTTGGATTGACGGCTTTATCCGTAGAAATCATGACAAACCGTTCTACGCCATGGCGACCTGCTACGTCGGCTACATTTCTTGTGCCATAAATATTATTTAAAACGGCAGCCATTGGTTGAATTTCCATTAAAGGTACATGTTTATGAGCTGCTGCATGAAATACAACTTGCGGTTTATACTGATTGAATATTTGATCTAATTGTTGCTTATCTCTAATATCTGCAATAATTGGTATAATCGGACCCTCTTTATATATATTTTTCAATTCTTGATTGATAAGATATATACTATTTTCACCATGCCCTAATAGCAAAAGAGTCTTAGGACCAACACGCATAATTTGACGACAAATTTCTGAACCTATAGATCCACCAGCGCCAGTAACAAGGACAACCTTATCGCGAATATAATGTTCTACAATATCCATATCGAGACGAACTTCATCACGTTCTAATAGGTCTTCTATGGATACAGGATGCAAATGGGATACTAGAACCTCATCATCTAACAATTGATACATCCCCGGTAATGTATTGACCTTGCATTTAAGAGGTGAACAGATTTCCATGATATTTCTGATTTCATTACGTGTAACAGAAGGCATGGCAATTATAATTTCTTTCACCTTATTTTCTTTTACAATAGATGGGATATCATAGCGATTACCTAGTATACGAACGCCCCCCATTAGACGATTGAATTTAGATTCATCATCATCGATGAAACCGATTACCTTACGCGACCGTTTATGATACCGTTCAATTTCACGAGCAATTGTGGCACCCGCATCTCCTGCACCAATGATTAAGGTATTTACCATATCAGCATCCGTACTTTGTTTTCCACCATATCGCATGGCAATATAATGGAGTACCATTCTACCAATTCCGATAACACCGGTACTAAGAATCCAGCTAATCAAATATATGGATCTAGGTAAAGATTTATCAAATACATACATACCTGTATAGAAAAGTCCTGCTCCTAAGGTGGTCGCAATCAATACAGCAACCATTTCTCGCATGCCTGCATAACGCCATATGCGCGTATATAGATGCATGGATAAAAGCATAACAATGTAGGAGATAACCATTATAGGCAATGCATCTACCATCTGATGCATATAATGTGGTGTTATATAGCCATCAAATCGTATAAGCAAACTGATCAATGCCACACCAATAATAGTAATAACATCTACAATAAGTAATAGGCCGGGTAATAAATATGAACGCAATGAAAGCCCCCCCTTATATGACTTACATATGATACTATTTTTACTAATTAGTCTTTACCTATGCGAGATACCATGTAAGCACCTGTCAAAATAGGAGCAATATCTCTAGAGAAACTAATCTTACTGTTCTTAGTTAAGTACAAGATATCGCCTTCACGCATAACGTAATTTTGGGTCATATCACCAGTTTTCAATATATTATTTAAATTAATTTCAATAGGTTTTGTAGGGTCATTTTGATGAATTAAGAATATCTTCTTCTTAGCCGTATCCCAGTTGAAACTACCGGCGGCCCCAATCGCATCTATAACGGTACTAGATTTAGTTAATGTATAGGCACCTGGTTTATTAATTTCACCAAATACATAAACGCGAACGCCACCTAATTTTGTAACATTAACCGACACATCAGGATTGATAATGTATGTGGATAATGCAGTAGTTAGATTTCGGGTGAATTCTTCTACTGTCATTCCATCCGCCTTAATATTACCTACCATAGGAATAGATACATATCCATCTGGTCGAATGGTGAAAGTTTTATTTGCACCTAAATCTGCCTGTTGCACTACATCAATCATGAGTTCATCCCCTTGTCGTAGACGATACTCTTGATCAGAACCAATCGTAGATGCAGACGTATTCATATTTGATGTTGTAACTGCTACAGGAGAAACATCTTTTGCAAAACCCGTAGTAGCTATCGTACCTATTACAAGAGATAAAATAACCCATTTCCGATTCATACATACACCTCATAGTATTCATTTCTAACAGAAACATATCATAACACAGCTATTTAAAATAATTTAATATTTAATTAATTATCGTACACATATTTTATCATCGTTTCTATGTAACTACTATATAAGCAAGATGAAGCTTCTTTATATGGTTTTCATGAAGCGCCAAGAATACTGAAACTATCTATGTTTAACGCCTACTCATATATGTGTATTTTTCTACGCATATATAAGTCAAATTTATTCTATATATCTCTATTACTAATAAAAAATTTCTATATTTAGGAGTTTGCAAAAAAAAAATGGATGTATATATCCCTTTAATAATAGATATATACATCCAAATAAATTATATGTAATTTTATTCGACACGACCGCCCAAATAAGCTTCCATGACACGAGGATTATGGCGCACCTCATCAGCAGGACCAGACAATACCATTTTGCCTGTTTCCAATACATACGCATAATCAGCAATTTTCAATGCTTGACGGACATTTTGTTCTACCAAGAGAACAGTGGTGCCTTCTGCACTAATTTCTTTAATAGTTTCAAAGATTTCATTGACTACTAATGGTGCAAGACCCATAGATGGTTCATCTAGTAGCAATAACTTAGGACGTGCCATAAGAGCACGACCAATGGCAAGCATTTGTTGTTGGCCACCAGATAATGTACCACCTAGTTGATAGCTCCGTTCATCGAGAATTGGGAAGCGTTTAAATACCTTTTTAATATCCGCTTCAATCTCATTATCATTGCGTATATAAGCGCCCATTTCAAGATTCTCGTAAACACTCATATCTTGAAGAATTTGACGACCTTCTGGTACTAGGGAAATACCATTATGTACAATTTGATGAGTTTTATGTCCAGTAATGTCTTGACCTTCAAACAATACTTTACCAGATGTAGGCTTTACAAGGCCCATAATAGTCTTCATAGTAGTAGACTTGCCAGCACCATTGGCGCCAATCAAAGATACAATGGAACCTTGTGGTACTTCTAAACTAATATCTTTTAAGGCTGTAATATGTCCATAACCAGCCACGATGTTTTCTAGCTTTAACATATTACACCTCCTCTTTACCTAAGTATGCTTCAATAACAGCCTCATTATTTTGAATTTCTTGAGGTGTACCTTCAGCAATCTTTTTACCAAAATTGAATACCACCAAACGGTCACAGATATTCATCATCAATTCCATGGCATGTTCAATTACGACAACAGTAATACCTAAATCGCGAATTTTACCAATCAATTGGCGTAACGCTTCTGTTTCACTGTCATTCATCCCCGCTGCTGGTTCGTCGAGCAAGATCAATTGAGGATGTGTAGCTAAAGCACGCGCGATTTCGAGACGACGTTGCTTGCCATATGGTAATGATGTAGCAACTTCTTCTGCATCTTCTTCAAGACCTACGAGTTTTAAAAATTCATATGCAATGCCACGACAACGTTCTTCTTCAATACGTTGGCGTTTTGTTCTTAAGAAACTTGCAACGAAACCAGAACCAGTTCGGCAATGCATACCAGTTAATACTGTTTCCAAAGCTGTCATATTGCCAAAAAGTCGAATATTTTGGAATGTACGAGCAATACCCATTTCTACTGTTCTATGGGGTTTAATGCCTACAACAGACATACCATCAAATACAATTTCCCCAGAACTTACAGGGAATACACCTGTAATCAAGTTAAAGAGTGTAGTCTTACCAGCACCATTTGGTCCGATAACACCAAAAACTTCACCTTGCTTAACACCAAAGGATATGCCGGTGAGAGCTGCAACGCCACCAAAGCTTTTACTTACGTCATTTAATTCTAATAGCATTCAGTTCCCCTCCTATCCTTGTTTATCTTGTTGTTTACGTTTATACGCTTCAAAACGTTCTGTTAATACTTGTGTTTCAGGAATGTATGGAGCTTTTTTAAAGCCTAATTTACGACTAATCTTATCTACCATAGATTCTGTTAAAATACCATCTGGACGAACAGCCATCAAAATAACTAACAATGCACCATAAATGATATCGCGATAGTCGGATAAGAAACGCAATACTTCTGGCAACAATGTAAGAATGAACGAACCAAGTACGGAACCCCATACTACATTAGAGCCGCCAAATACAGGGAACAATAAGATTTGTACTACTTTATGATAACTGAAATCTGTAGGATTGATAAAGTTTGTGATATGAGCATACAAACCACCACCGATACCGGCGATAAATGCACCGATGATGAAAGCCATCATTTTATAGTACACTACATTAATCCCCATCAACTCAGCAGCATGATCATCTGCCTTAATGGCGGCAAAGGCACGACCAACACGGCTATTATTGATACGTACACAGAAAGCAATAATAAAAATCAAAACGACTAGTAAAATAATGATAGCCATAATATTGCCCCATGCAACCGCATCGATTCCCATAAGGCCATCAATATCGATTTCATAAGCAAAATTTGTTAATTCTTGTGGAATAGATGGAATGCCAGATAGACCAAGAGCACCATTTGTCACATTTAGGTTCAAGAAGATAACACGCACGACTTCACCAAAACCAAGTGTGGCGATGGCAAGATATAGACCTTTCAATCGAGTTGTTGGCAAACCGATGATAACGGCAACTAAAGCGGCTACAAAGCCACCTACTAAAATACCAACTACGATAGGTAAATCGGCTTTCAAAGAAAGCAATGCACCCACATAAGCACCAACGCTCATAAAGCCAGCTGCCCCAAGGGATAACTGTCCACTAGCAAGTGTGAAATAAATGGAAATACCTAGGATGGCATTAATGATGAAGAACATCACAATTTGTAGATAATAAGGGTTAAAAATATCCATTATGGTCTGCCCCCCTTATCTTTAGAACCAAATAAGCCTTGTGGTCTCCAGAATAATAAGACAATAATTAAACCAAAGGCTACCGCATCACGGAATGTAGATGCACCATAGGCAACGGAGAAGATTTCCGCAATGCCCAAGATAAAGCCACCTACCATGGCGCCAGTAATATTACCAAGACCACCTAGAATAAGTACAGCCAAGCCTTTAAAGCCTATGATAACACCCATAGTAGGCTCAATAGCATTAAAGGATAGGCCAACAAGTACACCGGCAGCTGCACCTAAAGCGGATGCAATCATAACGGTAACAGAAATAATCATTGTTGGATTGATGCCTAAAAGAGCTGCTGTTTCCGTGCTCATGGATACAGCACGAATAGCTTTACCAATCTTAGTCTTTTTAATAACCACATTTAAAATGACCATTAAGAGAACAGAAACACCTAAACCGATAATTTGTACCATGGAGATTTTAAATACCCCAAAGTCGATAAGGCCACCAATATAATCTGGTGGGAAGGATCTCGTTTGAGGGCCCCATAATAATAATGCCAAACTTTCAAGGAAGATGGAAACACCAATGGTGCTGATAAGTGGTGCTAAGTGAGACACCTTTTTCTTACGTAGTGGGCGTAACGCCACAAATTCTAATAAGTAACCTAGTACGGCACCTACAGCCATCGCTACGATAAGGGCTACAAATATGTTTACGTCAAAAACAGTTACCATAAAAAGACCAACGAAGGCACCTATCATAAAGATGCCTCCGTGTGCCATGTTGATGATATTTAAAACGCCAAACACAAGTGTTAAGCCAATAGCGAGTACAGCATATAAGCTACCGAGGGTTAACCCGTTAACTAATTGTTGTAAAAACACTATACTACCTCAACTTTTATTTTTTTAATGCGTCAAATTGACCGTTTCTAATTTGCAATACTTGAACTTCCATGGAAGGGTCGCGGTGGTCATTAAATTTGAATTGACCTGTTACACCAACGAAGTCGGCAATATTTTTCAATGCTTCGCGGAATTTTTCACGATCAGTAGTGGAGCCAGATTTTTTCAATGCTGCTTCATACAAGTAAACTGCATCATAAGCTTGCGCTGCGAATTGGTCTGGTTCTTTACCGTATTTATCTTTATAAGCTTTACGGAAGTCTTTTACCTTTTGGTCATCTTTGTTAGGGAACCAAGGTGTACCTACGATAACGCCATCAGCTGCAGCACCTGCGATTTTAATAAATTCAGGGCTGTTAAAGCCATTGGATCCAATTACAGGTTGTTGCATACCCATTTCACGCATTTTTTTCATAATCAATGCGCCTTCTTGGTATAGAGAAGCAACAACGATTACATCAGGCTTAGCTTGTTGAATCTTAGTTAATTGTGCAGAGAAGTCAGTATCTTTATCTGCGAATGTTTCAGTATCAACGATTTGTACACCTTCAGCTTCCAATGCTTTACGAGCTGTATTATTTACAGATACCATTTGGTCATTGTTGTTGGAGTACATAATAGCTGCAGTTTTAAAGTTCAAAGTTTTATGTGCTTCTTTAATTGCAGTATCTACTGCCAAGGATTCTGGTACAGCATTACGGAAAATGTAATCACCGATATCTGTAATACCTTCAGCTGTTGTAGATGTGCCAAGAGCTACGACTTTACTTTTATTTGCTACAGGGCCAGCAGCCATCATTTCACCAGATAACATAGGGCCGATAACGCCTACAACTTTATCTTTAGAAATTACTTTGTTCATCGCATTAATCGCTTCGTTTTTATCACCTTTAGTGTCTTCAACGAGCAAATTAATTTTTACATTGTTAGCGTCTGCATTGATTTGGCTAACGGCCAACTCTGCACCTGCTTTGATGGATTCACCATACGCAGCAGCACCGCCTGTAGTTGTTGTTAACAATGCGATTTTTGCTTCATTATTATTTGCATTACCTGCATCTTTATTGCTACCACAACCAGCAGCAACCGCCATTACACCAGCAAGGCCAAAAATGGCTGCTTTTTTTAACATGGATTTATTCATGTTACACCCTTCCTTTAATCACAATATCAGCAAATATAATAGTATAAATTATATATACTTCTATATTATGAAATATTTTTTATGTTTGTCAATTAAATCATGTATATCTTCTATAGAATTCAGATATACACCTTATAATTTTTATTTATTATGCTAATAATTCTGAAAAATGTTCCCATTTCTCATACAACTTTTGTAAGTTGCTTTCCGTATCTGAAAGCTGCTTAGATATGTTTTCCATTTCCGCTAAATCTTGTTGGACTACAGGATTTGCTAATTGTACTTCATACATTTTCATAGTCGCCTCTAATCTAGCAATTTCTTCTTCCACTTCAGCTAATTGCTTTTCAACCATGTATGTATTTGTTTTTTTCTTAGGTTCATCAAATGGAGATGGAGAAATGGTTTTAGCTTCAGATTTCACATCTTCCTTAGGTACTTCTTCTACTACTTCTGTAAGAGCAGCTATATCCTGTTGCTCTTTTAATTTCTCTTTATAGTAAGAATAATTACCTAAGTATTCAGTAAAACCTTTATTCTCTAATACCAATGTTCTTGTAGATACTTGATCTAAGAAATACCGGTCATGGGAAATAATAAAACAAGTGCCACCGAATTGTTGTAATGCCCGTTCGACAATTTCACGGGTAGGTACGTCTAAATGGTTAGTAGGTTCATCGAGAATGAGGAAATTATCACCTTGTAAGAATAATTTTAACAGAGCTAAACGCGCCCGTTCACCACCTGATAAATCACCTACCAGTTTAAATGCATCATCACCTTTAAATAGGAATGAGCCTAGTACATTGCGAGCTTTTTCTTCGGTAAAATTATAATTATTAATAATCTCATCTACCACTTGCCATCGATCGTGTAATTCTTCATGTTCTTGTGAGAAATACCCCACTTGGACACGATTGCCAATATCGATATGCCCTTCTATAGGGAATAACTCCCCTACAATAGCTTTTACCATCGTAGATTTACCCGCCCCATTAGGACCGATTAAAGCAACAGATTCGCCACGCCTAACAACTACAGATACATCATCAATAATTGGATCATCTGTTTTGTAGCCAATAGATACATGATCTAGTACAAGTACCTTATCAGCACTCATAGCAGCCGGTGGGAATTTAAAATCTAATGAATGTGAAGTTTCAGGAGCCTCTAATCGTTCCAACCGATTTAATTGAGATTGACGTCCCCTCGCCATCTTAGACTTAATACCAGCACGATACTTATCAATATACTCTTCTGTTTTCTTAATATATTCTTGTTGCTTTTCATAAGCAATCGTATCTGCTTTTAAACGTTCTTCTCGTTGTGCCACATAGCGGCTATAATTACCGCGATAGGTGGTGGCCTTGTGATGATCTAGTTCTACCACACCAGTAACGATGCGATCCATGAAATACCGGTCATGGCTGACGATCAGAATGCCACCTCGATAGGATGATAGATAACCTTCTAACCACTCCAACATTTCCATATCCAAATGATTTGTCGGTTCGTCGAGGAATAAAAAATCCGGACTACGTACTAAGGCCTTTGCCAAATTAATACGCGTTTTTTGTCCGCCAGAAAATGCATTAGCCGGTTTATATAGATCTTCATCTGTAAAACCAAGACCATAGACTATGCGTTTTGTTTTTTGTTCATAGTCATAACCACCTAACCATTCCAATCGATTTTGTAAATAGTCTAAGCGTTGTAAGTCGCTTTCACTAGCCTCATGAGTCTCTAAATATGTGGTTAACTCTTGTAATTTATTTTCTAATGCATGAACATCTTCCCAAGCTGTTTCTATTTCTTCAGCTAAACTAGCATCACCTAAATTAACATCTTGTTGCAAATAGCCAATGCTTGCCACAGGAGACATTACAACTTGGCCTTCATCTAATTCCTCAATACCGAGGATACATTTCAATAGTGTTGATTTACCAGCCCCATTAGGGCCAACCAAGGCAATTCTATCGCCTTCTTTTATTTCAAAGGACACATTGGAAAACACTTGGCGCACCCCAAATGATTTTCCTAGGCCGATCATTCGAATGCGTTCCATTCAATACCTCCTTTATCATTTCGTAACTATTATTATACCACAGTCGCTTTCACCAAAATGACCATTTCCACGCTATCCTTTGTCTTCCGGCTATGCCTAAATAATTTACCTAATAAAGGGATATCACCGAGTATTGGGATTTTCTCAATCTGTTTTTGATCCCGATTATCCATTAAGCCACCTATGACCAATACTTCTCCTGGTTGTAGACGCACTCTAGTCTGTGCTTGTCGAGTAGTTATTTTATAAGATTTCATCTCAGATACCATAATGGGTGAACTCACCTCAGCTCGTATAGACGTATCAATGATACCATTTTTCGTCACTACCGGTGTATAGTCAAGTTTAATACCGACCTCTTCGTAATGAATGGATCTTTTTCTTTCACCATTAGAAATTGACTCTTCCATAACAGGAATTCGTTCACCTATCAAAATATGTGCGGCTTCACCATTTAAAGCCATAATGGAAGGGGTTGCAATAACAACTGCCTTTCCCGATGTTTCTAAAAGGCTAAGCTCAGGTTTAACAAAAAATTTATAGGCTTCCCCATCTGGAGCTTTTCCAAAAGAAATAGCACCAAAAGAATTTGTCTTATCCTCACCATGGCCGGTTAAACTCAGCCAGGACCATCTAAATCCCGTCTCCTTCGTATAGGAATGCTCCATAGCCATAATGGTAGCTTCCAGGCGCACTTGTTTCATATCTCTATCTACAGATTGAATGATAGAGTTTACCCCTTTTTCCTCGTCTCCTGTTACATTTAATACAATCTGATTCGTTTCCTTATGCACAGCGAACTTTCCATTGGGTACTACTGTTTTTATGACAGATTCTAGCGATGTCGATGATGCCATCTTTGGTTCTACTACCACTACATAACGATGTTCCTTAGCACTAGAATGCCCTGTAACGGTTACCACGCCTTGAGCATCCTGTATATCAAAATGATACATATCCCCTAAATGATGTAGCATATCTAATGGTGACTTACCGTGTATCGTTCCTGTCACAGTTCCGTTCAATGTGTTAATACCAAGTATATCCATTTTATAACTACGACTGATGGCCTCTACCACATCGGACAAAGGCGCCTTGCTAACCGTCATACTATATGTATTTTGACCTGACTCAGATTGTTGTACATGTATCGATTCTTTCGCCCATACACAAGGATTTTCTATTACACCTAAGAGTAAAACTATAATCATGATTCGCCAATAGATACACATCGTACATTGCCTCCTTCATCAAGGGTTACACCATTTTCATCTACATTAATTACCTTTACACCATGCCAAGAATCACCTTCCATAACAACAGTAGATTCTGTGCCACTGCTTAAAATTACAGCCCATTGAGGGCCATGTATTACGCCATTAACATGAATTGTTTTCTGCTTATTATGTTTTGTTGTAACTGGTTCTGCACTAGAACTGCTATCTTGGTCTACTTTCTTCTGACTATGTCTCCGTTTACCTTGTTTTACCTTTGATGAATCATCTTTATTATTTAGGTTCTGCTGATCTTCACCTCTATGTTCTTCATCCATCATATGTATTGGTGCTGCATTGCTTTTGTCTAATGATTCGCCTAATACCTCACGCCAAGGAAGAGCTCTCAAGTTATTACTCGTACTGTATAACAATGTTGTTTCATGAGATGTATCTTCTGATTTCGACATTGCCGTTGAATCAGGCTCCATCTGGACATAATCAGCCTTAGGTGTATAGAATATGCCCCAACCAATTGCTATTCCACCTAATACAAACAATACACCTAGACTCTTCTTGTATCGTTTACATTGAGTCACATAAGGATATAATTTTTCTCGTAAACGTTCCTGTATGTTCATTCATCAGGACTCCTTTCACATAGTAGAATTAAATTATCTATCTAGTATCAGTATGCAACACAAATATACATAAAAAAAGGACACTAATAGTCACCCCCGTGACTATTAGTGTCCTTTACAAATCATACAATGTATGATAGCAATTATTGTTTTTTCATAGCTTGAAGTTTTGGCCCAATCAAGCGTTTGTAAACTTCAACACCAGGTTGATCAAAGGCATCAACACCAGCTAAAATCGATTCAAAATACACAGCCCAACAATGCATGAACATAATTTCCCCTAAATGAAATGCATTTAATGTTGGTACAGATATTGTCATATTAAAACGATTATCTATCGATAGGGCCTCACGATTCGCGTCGAGTGCGCTATTTAAGATATCGCTAATAGGAATATCACCAATTGCATCAAGTTTGTCGTACTCACTATATAAATTTGGAACAACCAATGATGTATTCCAATCTCGTACCTTAATAAATTGAACCACCTTATTAAGACGCCCCTCTTGATGCTCTTGCACTTGCGCGTGCATATCCATCGTGCCTACTGCAGGAACAGGTGTACGACCATAAGGAAGACAGGTATTACTCATTTTACCTAATGATTCGGATAAGAGCTGTACATACCAATCAGATAGTGAATGTAGAGACTCACCATAAGGCATGAATACCTCTATAATACGTCCATATCGCTCAGATGCAATATATTTCAATAATGCACTAAATAGTGCAGGGTTTTTATAAACATCCTCTTCTTGGCAAGCCATATCCATCGATGCAGCACCGGCTAAGAATCCTTCAATATCAAATCCCACAAGAGCCGCTGTAACAAATCCTACCTCAGTAAAAACGGAGAATCGGCCTCCTACACCATAAGGAACGGAGAATGTTCTCCATTGATGCTTGATAGCCATATCATGAAGAATAGTAGGATGTGCCTCATCATTTGTTTCTGTAACGACGGTAACTTCATAATTAATATGATGATCCTCTAGTGCTTTTTGAAGAATCATAAAATTAGCCATCGGTTCAATAGTGGAACCAGACTTTGATGTAACTACAAGCATAACTTTATAGTCACTACCCTTTTCATCGGCCTGAGATACTAAGGTTTTGATAAGCCCTTCTAAGTATGGACCATCTACATTAAAACCAGCAAAATAAAATCTCGGATAGCCGTTGCGTTCTTCATCAGTATAGTTATTCCAAAATGAACCACATTGCACATCAAAGAGTACCTTACTACCTAGATAAGACCCACCGATGCCAATAGAAACAACAGTATCAATACTTTTACGAGCATAGTCACCCAAGTCATGTAAACGGTCCATCATATCCGGTGTATTGATGCCGTTTTCTGATATATATGGCAACTGATAAAACAAGATTGGTTCTGGCTGACCATCTTTAGATAGGTGGCCTTCTTCATAACCTGTGGATCGCAAAATATTGGTATGACGCCATACATTTTGAATGGCCCGTTCAAAGTTTTGTATGTCCCTTGCCTGTATGCAGCTTTCATTATAGATATTGTTATAATCTAGCTCAAATCCAGAATCTAACTGTAACATCAAGTATCTCCTTTATGCACCAATCCAACCATAGCCATAACCAATACCAAATACGGACCAAAGAATAGCGATGGGAATCAATAACTTAAATTTCAATTTTGCTGTTTTATGATGACATACTACCATGCCCAATAAAGCGCCTAAACCACCAAAGGCAAAGGCTAAAAATAGCAATGTAAATTCAGAAATCCGCTCATACCCCTTTATAGCGGATAACTTATCATATCCATATATACAAAAGACAATAAAATTCCATACGGTCATAATAATCAGAAAATACGTTTCACTCATAATCCTATATTTATTTCCCCTTAAAATATGAGAAGGTATCACCCAATCCACGTTCTAAACTAACAGTGGCTTTAAATCCAAAATCTTTTTTTGCTTTTTCATTACATAAGCGAGAATGGCGTATATCTCCAACCCGTTCTGCTTCATAATTAGTTACAATTTCTTTACCACTGATAGATGTAAAATAGCCTACCAATTCATTGACAGATGCACTCGTATTGGTAGAAATATTATAAATTCCTGTTAAGTCAGGATGATTCATAGCTTTAATATTAGCCTCGACTACATCAGCTACATATACAAAGTCACGTGTTTGCTCACCATCCCCAAAAATGGTAAGCGGCTTATCCTCATTAATAAGGCGGTTGAAAATACTGATTACACCGCCTTCTCCACCATCCCCTTGACGTGGCCCATATACATTAGCATATCTAAAGCATACTGTTTTTAATCCAAAAGCTTGTTCATAAATACGTAAATATCCTTCAGCTGTCAATTTTGTAAGGCCATAAAATGATGTCGGTTTACCAGACATGTCTTCTGTGAGTGGTAATGTATCGAGATCACCATACACTGCAGCAGAGGATGGCATTAGAAAATGTGAAACATTATGCTTTCTAGCTGCTTCGAGCATATTAATTAATCCTATTAGATTCACATCGCAATCCATCTTAGGATTTTCCATAGATGCAGGCACCATCGTTTGTGCCGCTTCATGAAATACCACTTGAGGTTTAAAATCTGCAAAAATAGATTCTATGTTAGCGTCTCGTACATCCATTTCTATGAATGTTGCTTTTGGATTAACAAATTCTCGTACCCCTGTTGTAAGATTATCTATTACCAATACTGTATGACCTAATGCTATGAGTCGATCGACCAGATGGGACCCTATGAATCCGGCGCCCCCCGTTACACAAACGCGCATTGTTTTCCCCTTTTAGATTATTTACCTATCGCTGCCCCTGCCTTTGCGAGTTGGTCAGCCATTTCATTATATGTATCACCAGTATGAGCATGTACCTTGTGAAAGTATACTTTCACATGCGGGAATATACGTTCACAAAATGCTGCATATTCATTGGTTAATACATTATTTCGTTTCCACTTCTTCGTAGCCCACATTTCTATCCCCATATAATCATAATATAAGGAACACTTAGAAATTCCATGAGTTAAAGCATATTCCATAACATGCATGGCCGCCAATAACTCACCAGACACATTCCAAAACTCTGTATAATTCACATCTTTTGTGCCGAACGAAAATGTTTCTTTATTTCCATTTAGAAACATTATACCACCGGAACCTACCGATTGATTATATTTGTCATAACTACCATCAATATATGCAATTAAATGATTGGTTTCTGAGAAATCAGGAGCTATAGATTTCTTTGTATGGTTTGTTTTAGACGTTTTTGATGATGCTAGATAATCACCAATACTCATACCTTCATCACCTATAAAAGCCTGGGCTTCTGACTTAGTGGGAAACGATTTATAAATAGCCCCACCAAAGCCTTTAACCTGTTTTTCACAATCGCTCCAAGTTTCATAAATACCTGGCGTACGGCCTGCTTTTACAGCATAAAATTTCTTCGCCATACAACCTCCTAATGCTTCATGGTAAGCGGTACAAATTCAGCATTTACTACAGATTGTAAATCTTGTGGATTAACATGCATCTGCATGCCTCGTAAACCAGCACTAACATATACAGCCTCTTGAGCTTGCATCGTTTCATCAAAATATGTAGGAAATAGCTTTTTCATACCTACCGGCGAGCAACCGCCCCGTAAATAACCAGTTATACCTAATAAGTCTTTAACATGAATTAATTCTACAGATTTATTACCACTGACACGAGCAGCCTGTTTCATATCTAGTTCTTCAGCTACAGGAATACAGAATACTACATATCCTGTTTTATCACCCTTGCCAACTAAAGTCTTAAATACTTCTTTTTCATCAAGACCTAGTTCATCAGCTACATGAACACCCTGACCTCGTTCTTCAGACCATTCATATTCATCAATCGTATATGCTATGTGATGAGTATCTAATATGCGTAATGCATTTGTTTTTTTATGCTTTTCCTTACTCATACAAGAGCCTCCTATTTATTAACAATTTTATTTATATTCTTTAATTCAATGCGTAAAGTACCATCATCATTAGTTTTAATTTCGATAAACTCCCGATTTTGCATATATTCTACAGGGAACGAAATTTCTATGCCAGTATCGGTTTTAATTTTATGATGTTCGCCTACCTTCGTAGCAAATTCGCGATTTACTGGTAAAGGCCGCATCATATCCTGTTCAGCTAACTCCTTTTTAGCCGCTTCTTGTTGAATGGGGTTAGACTTAAATACCTCTTCCACAATGCGAACAGGATTAACCGTATCAGATACTTCTGCATTTTTAGCAATCATAGACTTTGCCATCGTCAGCTCTGCTACACCATCGGATTCGTGCGCTTGAGCCACCTTATCTATAATGGTTTTTACCTTTTTAATAGTATCCCTAGAGGATTGATCTGTACCAAGTTGTAACACCTTATCTGCTAAGATATAACAAACTTCACCGTCATATTCACCTTTGGGTTCAAAGATACGAACAGATAAATCCAATGTATTTATGGCAACAAAAGCTCGCAATTTTTGTGTCGGCATCGGCAATACCGCCTTATGTGGTACAAGTTCTGTCGATAAGGAGCCATCATCTTCACTAAACAATTGATGCGTAAAGGCATCATGAGCCTGACATAATAGCATGCAAATATATGATGTGTCTGTCACCACATCGCATACGATAGTATCAATGACAACGCCTACTGTGGCTTGTTTCATATAGTCAAAGGTCTTCTCCCCTAACTCTTTTGCTAACGTAACAAAGGAGATTTCACCAGATTTATATTCACCGATTCGCTTTCCCATAGGGCTATGTGCATGTAACGTCCCTGTTCTCGCACCAGGATCTTTAAAAGCTTTCGTTACATGGCCTGCAATATAGTCATGTATGTCTTGCTCACCTATTTTTAATTCATGTTCAGAATAGACCGCTAAAGATGATGTAAAATCAAAAATCTCTAGGGCTGCTTTATTAATTTGCATGATAACTCCTAAAGGATAAAAATATTACTCTTTATTATACCATTCTTTTAGCAATTCTTTGTCTATTTTTGAATGATCAATAATTAGACATAATTTAAACACCTATATTCATGTTCATAAATTAAGAGAAAGTAATTATATATCCTCTTAATACAACAAAGGAGGTGCCTGTTAACACCTCCCTTGTTATAGTATTAGATTTTAATTTTAGTGGCTAACCAAGCAGCAACTAAGCATTTTACAATATCTCCAGGAATATAAGGGAACATTGCAGCGGTTAATGCAGCCCAAAGTGGAGTTCCTGTAACAAGCATAAATCCAGCAACACCAAAAATATATACTACAGGAATTGTTATAGCAATAGAACGCCAAGCATAAGAGAAAAAGCTTCGAGACTTACCTTTACAAATACTCAACAATGTATATGCTATTGGCCAAGAAACAATAAAGCCACCTGTAGGCCCCCATAATTTAGTTAATCCAGAAGTACCACCAGCAAATACGGGAACCCCTATAATGCCTAATAAAATATATACTAAGAATACTATTAATGCGTCCTTCGGCTCCAACATTAATCCTGTTAGTGTAGCCACTAAAGTTAGTGCTATCACTGGAACAGGGCTAAATGGTAATGGAAAAGAAATCCATGCTGAAACACATAATAAGGCCGTTAGTAAAGCCATTTTAGTTAAACGTCTTGCTTCCATATTTTACCTCCCTATATATTATAATTATTACTATTAAATTATAATCAACCAACCACCTATCGTCAACCAATTAATTTCGATTAGTTTACAATAAAAGCCACCATTGATAATCAATGGTGGCCTCAATTTTATATTTAAATCCAAAGAATATATAAGCTATTTTATAACTTCAATCCTTTTAAATATTCCTTAAATGCTGCCCCTAATTCTTCATTACGAAGTGCATATTCCACGGTAGCTTTCAAATAGCCTAATTTATCACCTGTATCATAGCGAACACCTTCATAGGCTAAAGCGTAAGTATCTGTTTTGGATGCAGCTAATGCATCTGTTAGTTGTACTTCATTACCAACACCTGGTTTTGTATTCTCTAAGATATCAAAAATATCAGGCGTTAAAATATATCGACCAAGAACAGCTAAATTGGACGGTGCCTTATCAACACTTGGTTTTTCTACTAATCCATGAACGCGATACAAGTTATTTGCCAACGGTTCTCCGGACACAATACCATAGGAGCTTACCTTTTCATTCGGTACAAATTGAGCACCTAATATGATACCTGGATGTTGTTCATAACAATCCATCAACTGTTGTAAGCATGGTTTTTCTGGATTATAAACAATGTCATCACCTAATAATACAGCAAATGGCTCATCACCAATAAACGCTTTAGCACATAATACGGCATCACCTAAACCACGCGGTGATTTCTGACGAATAAAATGAATTTTAATATCCGCCAAATCTTTTACCATGGCTAATTGTTTATTTTTACCTTGCTTTTGTAATAGCTCTTCTAGCTCGACACTGCTATCAAAATGATCTTCTATGGCGCGTTTGCTACGACCTGTTATGATAAGAATTTCTTCGATACCAGAATCGAGTGCTTCTTTTACAATATATTGAATCGCCGGTGTATCAACAATAGGCAACATTTCCTTTGGTTGTGCTTTCGTAGCTGGCAAAAAACGTGTACCGAAACCAGCTGCTGGAATGACAGCCTTACGAATAGACTTCATGTATATGCTCCTTAGAAATCTTTACCAACGAATTTGATTTTCCATTGGTTATTGTTATTTTTATGAGAATCTTTATATGTTAAATACATATCAAAGGAGTGCAAATCACGATGGTATGTGTAATAGATAGAATCCACATCGCCACTCATCATATTTTGTTTAACACTCACCGAAATATCATCGAGACGTGTCAATTTAAAGGAACCACCATAGATAAGCTCCTTAGGAAGCTCTGTACTATCAAAGCGATATGGCGAGTTGTTATAGTTAATATTGCGTTGATTATACGATACCCACGCATTAACTCTAGGTCCTACAGCTGTACGGAATTGAGCGCCCCAGTACGGCATGCTACGTATCGACTTATCATAACCATAATAATCGCGTTGATAACCGCCGAAGAATCGCAAAGTACCATCTTTCCAAAGGTTGATAGGATCATGAGATACTTCTACCTTATAGTCCTTATGGACCCCCTTTACAGATCCTTCCTTCCAATAACCAATACTTGTTTCACCACGTGCAGTAAATGGAGATTTACCAATATGGTACGTATGTGTATCAAGACGTAATTCGCCGATTTTTTCTACCCATACAGTTTCATCATTATATTCATTGGATACTTTACTATACCCGATGGATGCGGTTCCCCAAGGTAAGAAATAGCGATATCCAATTTGAGGCTTAAATCCAGATTTTGAATACCATTTGTAATCAAAATATGCTTCACCAGATTTCCCCAATGGAATTTCCGCATTACCACGCAATCCAATACCATCATCACTATTATAAATAGGCCGTGGCATAATAGAAAATGCACTTACTTTACCTTGTTTATCTCCACGTATAGATTTTGTATAAGATTTCAAGCTAAAAAGTTTAAAATTCTTGATGTAAAAGCTTGGATGTTGAATTACTACCTTATCGCCAGGATAGATTTTAATGTCTTCACCTTCAATACGGTAATCAGGTGTATGCTTAAATGCCATCGCATGCTTAGATGTAATCATACCTTTTTCGATGGAACCGGTTTGACCATCATAGGATAAGTTCTGCCCCTTCACATAATACGGATCAGACCAACCTTGTGTATGACCGGCATCAAAATGTTGATCGCTAGTACGATAGGTCATAACATCACCAGTAAGATCTTTTGTTTTACCGCCATCTTCTAAGTAGCGATACGGACCATCAGCAGTTCGATACTCTGTGGTTTTTGTATTACCAGTGATGCGATTAGCTAATAATGTGCGATTACCTTGAGTAACTACTACATTACCAAAAGCATTTACATCGCCAGTACTACCGGAATATGTCATCTTATCTGCATCTACACGAGTTGGTAACTTTTCTGTCGGTGCCGTAATCGGTGAAGCACCACGACGAACAACACGAATATTGCTGCGTTCAGGTGTCGAAGGTTGTTGCAGTTCACCTGGATAGGATTCAGATATACTATCTAAACTATCTTGATATGTAATTGAGTCTGAAGCAGCCCACGCTGGCTGGGCTAAACAAAGCAAGCATGCTGCCACGAGCCATTGTACTCTTTGTTTCCTCATGGTTACTAAACTCCTCTATTGGTTACGCTTTACTACGACGATTGGTTGTGAAACATTTTCTACTGTATCATTTGTATCTTCTACTTCTTCTGAATCAGCAGTGTTTGTATCTTCTTCGTCAGTGTTCACAGTTGAATCATCTGCTTCATCCACAGTGCTATCTACGGAATCATCATTCGCAGTCGGTACTGTCACGGCTTCAGCTAGTTCATCATCACTATGAGCTAAACCATCACCACCAATTACAAGACCTTGAATCGACACTGAGTCTTGAGGTTGAATAAATACAGTGGAGCCTACCGGGTAATCAATATTTTTACCCTTAATGAAAGCACCACCTACTAAGCCAACAGGGCCAAGTAGAACTGCACCAGCCACAGAGGCACCAGCCGCTTTAATTTCGCCCTTTGTTTTTTCCTTAGCCTCATTACCTTGTACAGCAGTAAATTCTGTACCATCAATAGCAGGAACAGAGTCAAAAGTTATATCTAATGCACCATTACGTCCAAAAGAGCGCGCTTTTTTCAAGGATGTAATCGTTGCAGAACCTACAGTACCAGCTGGCACCAACAATACATTGCCATCCATTACATTTTCAGCAACAGTGAATTTAATCGTATCTCCTTCATGACTTGTTTTTGTGGATACCGCATCATTTAGTGTTACCTTGAACACGTGATCAGAAGATAGTGTTCCTACTTGATTTGTAAGAGTTACATTACTACCATATACCTTGGTTTTCAAGCTAATAATACGTTTTTGTAATGAACCTGTTGAAATTCTACCATTCACACTACGTTCCATCTTTTCAACACGTTCTACCAAGGAACCATCATTAATGCTGTTTTGGTATGTATATTCAAGTGCGTCCATTTCTTCACGCAATGAAATATTAGTACCACTACCTTCAACGGAATCATATAAAGAATCTACACGTTTACTCAATGTAGCAGTATTGCCAGAAAATCCGTTGCCGTATACAGTTTCATCCAATTGATTAATACGATCCACAACGGCACCATCTTGAGGTGCACCATATACAGTGCTTTCTAATACTTGTGTTTTTTCCGTTACTGTACCAGGTGCAGCAAATGCGGTACCGGTCAACAAAGACGCCATCAAAAGTGTAAGTACTTGCTTCTTCATATAATCCTCCACAACTTATCCTCTATGGGACATATACGTTAAACAGCACAATAAGCACGGGCCTAAGACCGTGCTTATTTTCTGAGTACTTCTAAGGAAGTATCTCAGTGGCCATTAAATTTTTAAATCAATAAGTGCAGATACACCTACACCTTGAACACGGGAAGCGCCCACTGGATTTGTACTATCTACTGGTACTAAACCTTTAACACGAACCATACCGTTAAAGCTACCTTCAACTTGAGCAACAGCCTTAACTTGTTCAATACTAGATGCAGGGCCTGTTACTTGAGCAGCACCAATGTACCCTTTTGTACCAATACTAATGATAGGTACAACCTTTGTAGTATATTCAGTACTCAAATTATTTTGTTTTAGTAATTTATTTAAGAAAGAATCAATTTGTGGACCAAATTTACTAACTAGAATGCCAACGCCACCAATTTTAGCAGCACCACCAAGGATACTACTTAAGCCGCCAGCTTGAGTGGTTAAAATGCCCCCAAATGCAGTTGTAGTTAAACAAATTCCTAGAACAGCGGTCATAATTTTCTTTTTCATGATAAGCCTCCTAATAGATACTTATATTTTAACAAATTCTATACATAGTTTCTAGTGAAAGTATAAATACTTACACTTAAAGATAGTAAAATTATATAAAAATACAATGAGTTTATTATGAATTTTATACAATTTAATTTTTAGCTATGTTTTAACGGCAAATCATACAATTATAACCAGAAGACTTAACAGATGCGAGGCACTTGATCTTCACCCAATAAATCTACTAGACGAACACCGCCAATCGATGTTTGTAGGCCTACTTTACCAATATTTTTATCCATAGTTACACCAATATGAGTTGCTTCACGACCTTCTGGGAAATCATGCAATATATCCAATACACGATTAGTTACAGACGGCTCTACAACGAAAATACATTTACCTTCATTTGCTAAGTATAAAGGATCGTAACCTAAAATATCACAAACAGAACGAACTTCATCATGAATGATAAACTTAGATTCCTCAACCTTTATGCCCACTTGACTTTGTTCGGCAATTTCTTTAAGAACAGTACCTACACCACCGCGCGTAGGATCACGCAATAGTGCAACCTGAGGCCCTACTGCATTTAAAACAGCATGAACCATATGATTCAATGGAGCACAATCAGTCTTAACAGAGTCTGATAATTCTAGCCCAAATCGTTGTCCCATGACAGCTATAGAGTGATCACCAATAGATCCGGACAGAATAATGTCCATATTAGGTTTTACGACATTCGGACCTATATTTATGCCATCTGGAATCATACCAATGCCGGCTGTATTAATATAAATTTTATCAACTTCACCTTTTTTTACAACCTTCGTATCACCCGTCACAATTTGTACATTCGCAAGCTTTGCCATATCAGACATAGTGCTTAAAATTGTTTCTAATTCGTCGAAAGGAAGACCTTCTTCTAAAATCAAACCACAGCTAAGATATTGCGGAACAGCGCCATTCATAGCTAGGTCATTAACGGTACCGCATACAGCTAATTTACCTATATTACCACCCGGGAAAAAAGCTGGCTGTACAACATAAGAATCTGTTGTGAAAGCCATTCGCCCAGATGATACTGGAAATTGTGCCCCATCATGTAAGGGAGCTAACAAATCATTAGTAAAATATTTTAATATAAATCGTTCTGTCAATTCGTGGCTAAAACGGCCACCATTGCCATGAACTAAACGAACTCGTTCCATTAATCCTCCCAGGCTAATCCACCACTAGAAAAACCATACTTATACCATGCAGCACAACTACCTTCTACAGATACCATACAAGCACCTACTGCATGATCCGGTGTACAGGCTTTTCCAAAAAGCGGGCACTCATTGGGTTTGATTAAACCTTGTAATACACTACCACATTGACAGCCTTTAGGATCAAGAGATGGTTTTTCTAACTGTATAGGTAACACCTTTTCTGCATCTAGAAATGCGTAATCATCATTAAGCTGTAATCCAGAATTTGGAATTATACCAATACCACGCCATGCATCATCACAAACATCGTATATTTCATTCATCATACGCACGGCCACAGGATTTCCTTCCTTCATAACAACAGAGTGATAGGTATTGCCTACTTCATAATGACCACTTTTCCGTTGTTCTAAAATATTGACGATAGCAGATAATATTTCTACTCCATCAAACCCAGCAATGCAGGATGGAATTTTATACTCATCCGGTAAAAATTGATATGGTTTTTCGCCAATGATAACACTGACATGCCCTGGCAAGATAAAGCCATCAATTTTTCCGACTTGTCGGTCTAATAAAGCGCGTAATGCGGGTGGAACCAATTTATGAGACACCAAGAATAATACATTTTTCAAGCCAGCCTGTGCTACAGCTTTCACAGTGGCACCGATGACAGCAATAGTCGTTTCAAACCCTATAGCTAAAAATACTATATATTTATCCGGATATTTTTTACTTAGTTCCAACACTTCTAAGGGCGTATAGATAACATGAATATGAGCGCCCTGTGTTTGAGCTTCACTAAGACTACTATAACTACCTGGCACCTTTAACATATCCCCAAAGGTTGCAATAATAACATCATCACGTTTGGCATACTCTAACGCTTTATCCATATACACTTGGTCCGTTACACACACAGGGCATCCAGGACCACTGACTAATTCTATTCCCGATGGCAATAATTGTCGTAACCCTTCTCTAAAAATAGATACTGTATGTGTACCACAAACTTCCATAAGTCGCACCCGTTCGCCAGGTGTATGTAGTTCGCTAATGCGGCGTAATAAAGCATCAGCTGTTTTCTGTTTTTCCTGCAAAGTAAGCTTCTTCAAGTTCTTCCAACTCCCGGAAGGCATCTAAGGTTGCCTTCGCTTCTTCTTCATCTACAATTTGAACTGCAAAACCGGCATGTACTAATAACCAGTCTCCCACCTTTGCATCTGGCACGAGAAGCAAACTACAATCGCGCGTTGCACCTGTTAATTCTACTGTACCAATGGCTTCATTAATAGAAATTAACTGTGCTGGTACTGCTAAACACATACGCCCTCCTTATGTAAATATACTTATACATCTATTTATAACTATTAATCCATATATTTCGATTAATTTAATTGTATCACAAAACTAAGAACTCTTATGTAACCAATGACACTTTTATATATTTTTTTGATGAGCAATCCACAACTGTCCCAACGATAAACCACCGTCATTACACGGTACTTTTTTATTTATATATAATGTGCCATGATGCCATTTATGTTGTAAGGCCGACAATAATCTACGATTTTGAAAAACACCACCACCGATACATACATCATCGATGCCATAACGTTCACACAAATCAGCTCCAACTTCACAAATAGCAATGGCCAGTGTTTTATGGAAGCTCGCCGCTAACGAGGATACACTTTCACCTTGAGAATAGCCATCCATAATCTGTTGAACTGCAGGCACGAGATCTAATACTTGCCCATCATAGTTAAAATCTAACAATCGACCTTCTTCATTTGCACATGCAGATTCTAATGCTATGGCGATCTGTGCATCAAAAGAGTGTTCATTTCCTAAGCCCAACAAACAACCAATTACATCAAATAATCTACCTGCACTAGATGTCATCATCATGGACATGTCTGACTGCAATGCCTTATCTAGAATTTGCCAGCCTTTAGGCAATGTGGTTAACCATTTTTTGTATATATTAGGTAACTCATCTCCATAATAATTCCGTAAGTACCATAAAGCCTGACGCCATGGTTCTTTTACCGCTTTTTCACCACCAGGTAAAGGCGCTACATGTATGTGAGCAACACGCATATACTCTGCCCCATAACATAACATAAATTCACCGCCCCAAATCGTATCATCGTCACCATACCCAGTGCCATCAAAACAAATTCCAAGAACAGGATATTTTAAATCGTATTCAGCCATAACAGCTGCGATGTGACTATGATGATGTTGGACCTCTATAGCCGGAAGATTTAGCGTTTTACTTACTTGTCGACCATAATTAGATGAAAAAAATGCAGGGTGCTTATCCATAACAATTGCTTTCGGCTTCACATCAAACAGCTGTTCATATCGTTTAATGGTCCACTCAAAGGTTTCATGAGTTGATTCACTTGCTAAATCACCTATATGAGGTCCTAGCAATATTTCCTGCTTTTTATTAATCGCAAAGGTATTCTTTAAATCACTGCCCATGGCGAGTATCGGTTGATCTGTAATCGACTCACAATGAATGGGTTCAGGAATATACCCGCGACTTCGCCGAATCAAAATAGGTGTATTTTCCACCACTGATACAATCGAATCATCTACAGGCGCATAAATTTGACGATTATGTGTCAAAAAATAATCTGCTATTCCAAACAATTGGGAGAATGCTTTATCATCTTCATAAATGACAGAGTCTCCACTTGCATTACCGCTTGTCATCACCCAAACCGCATCATCTGGCAATAATACATAGTGAATTGGTGCATATGGTAGCATTACACCAATCATATGATTATTGGGTGCTACTAAATCACTTATAGGCAAAGTAGCATCAGCCTTCTTTTCTAGTAGCACAATAGGCCTTGCCATATCAGTTAAGGCATCTAAATCACCATCACGAACAATGGCAAAGTCCTCCAAAACATCAATAGAGCCTACCATAAGAGCTAGTGGCTTATCTCTGCGTCGCTTACGTTCTCGTAAAGTTTGAACGGCTTTATCATTAGTAGCATCACACACTAAATGATAGCCACCAACACCCTTAACGGCTACTATTGCCCCATTAGCAATAAGTTCTCGAGTTCTTTCAAAACAATTATCACCTGACCATTGACGCCCGTCTAAATCGAATAATTGGTAAGCAGGGCCACAACTAGAACAAGCATTTGGTTCCGCATGATACCTACGACCATTCACATCTACGTATTCCTCATGACAAGCTTCACACATGGTGAAATCAGACATAGTAGTTCGTTCTCGATCATAGGGCATGGATTTAATAATGGAATATCGAGGTCCACAATTGGTACAGTTGATAAAAGGATAATCATATCTCCTACCAGATTCCTTCATTTCAGCCAAACAATCATCACACGGTGATGTATCGGCACCAATAAACGTGTTTACAGTACCATCCACAGGAGACTGAGCGATAATAAATTCCTTATCATCATCATTTACAGATGGATCAATCTTTGTAATGCTCACATGTGTGATACGGCATAATCGCGGCTGTTCTTCCTGAATCGTATCAACAAATAATTGCAATGTATCTATGTCGGATTGGGCCTCTACATATACACCGGAACTATCATTATATACAAATCCACTAATCCCTAATTGATGGGCCCACATAGAAACAAGGGGTCGAAATCCGACCCCTTGTACAATACCTGTAAATCGAATCCCCCAACGTTCAATAGTTTGTTTTTTATCCAATCTAGTGTCCATAGCGGCTCCTATTACAAAATATATCTTATTTAAAATATCTATCCTAATGCTACAGGAATACTACCATCGATGCCGGCTTGTTCGAGTTCAGCTTGAATCATGATAGCACATTCAATTCGTTTCTTTTGTAGACGACAGCCAAACTCATAAGGCGTTTGTAAATCTCCACCCAATGTAATGTTATTGGCATGACAGCCACCAGAGCAGAAGAATTTAGCCCAACATTCTGCACAAGTAGGTTTTGTAAACACATGTGTGTTACGGAAATCCTTTGGAATTTCAGTATTTTTTAAACCTTCGTATACATTACCAAGTATATAACCATCTTTGCCTACAAATTGGTGACATGGATAAATATCCCCATTTGGTACTATCGCCATATATTCATGACCAGCCCCACAGCCACGCAAACGTTTTGCCATACAAGGTCCACGGTACAAGTCCATCCGGAAGTGGAAGAAATTAAATTTCTCACCCCACCCGTCCTTTTGACGTTGCAAATATATATCTGCTAATTTTTCATATTCTTTCTCAAGCGTTGGCCAATCTTCTTCGCGAAGTACATAATCGCCTTCTTCACCAACTACAGGCTCCATAGATAAGTGTTCAAAGCCTAAGTCAGACATAGCCAATACATCTTTAGTAAAATCAAGATTCTTATGCGTATATGTACCACGTACATAATATTCTAAACCATGACGTTGCTTTACAGCATTTACAAGATTTTTAGCAATATACTCATAAGAGTTAGCTCCACTGCCAGCGACTGGGCGCATAGCATTATGCACATCTTCGCGGCCATCTAGAGACAAGACCAAGCTCATTTTATGTTCGTTTACATAATCGATTTTCTCTTGAGACAATAACATACCATTAGTAGTCAACGTCAATTTAAAGATTTTATTATGTTTTGGCGCCTCTTGCTCAATATATTCTACAGTTTGTTTCACCACATCCCAATTAAGAAGGGGCTCGCCACCGAAGAAATCGATTTCGCAATGTTGACGAGTGCCACTCATTTGAATGAGAAAATCAACAGCGCGTTTAGCTACATCAAAGCTCATCAATTCGCGTTTTACACCGCCGTAATCGCCTTGACTAGCAAAGCAATATTTACATGCTAAATTACAGTCATGGGCAATATTAAGACACAATGCTTTAACGATTGGTTTTTCCCCAACTACGAGCTTGAATTCGGTGCTCATAGGAGCAAAGAGTTGTTCTGCAGCGATGAGCTCATCTAATTCATCCATGATTTCATTTAATTCTACAGGATCCTGAGAGCTATCTAACGCTGCATGGACTGCATCACGATTGGTGCCGTCATATATATCTAATACTTTATCAATGAGTTCATCAATAACGTGAATGATACCGCTATTTACATCTAAACAATAGTAGTTATCTTTCATCCGAAACTTATGGATCATTGGTTTTAATTCTAACATGGTACCTCCAAATATGTGTATGTGAAAGCGCTAAACTATATAGAACTTTCTAGATAATTGTACCACATTTTTTGTCTATCGTGCTAAAAGTCCTCATAAATATATACCATAAACAGTATGTATATATTACATACATAAAAAAAGAGAGCCATCGGCTCTCTTTTTATTATTTTTGTTTGCAAACTTGGTTGCCTACTGTACAGCTTGTTTTGCAAGCGGATTGGCAAGAAGTTTGGCATTCACCACAACCGCCAGTTTTAGCAGTTTTTTGTAAAGATTCAGTGTTGATTGTACGAATACGTTTAGCCATGATTATCCTCCTCAATACTTATTGTATTACTGTTATTTTATCATAGATATTCAAACTATGTAAAATATAAATTATTTCTGTACGTCCTTACGCAATGCTTTTCGCAACGCCAATGCAATCGGTGTTACGATAACGCCTGCGAAAATTGCTTCTGGAATACCATGAGTAACAGACAATACTAAAATAGTTCCAATAACTTGATCAGATGAAAGATGCATTGCCTGTGCGAACATATCCGCGTATATCACATAGATTAGCCCCATTACCATACATGTATGGAATATAGTGCCCATAAATGCAGAAACTATCAAGCGCGGACCTTGTGGTACCTTCCATAATGCTTTGTATACAAAAAAAGCCAATACAGGGAATATAATCCGAGGTAATACTGATACTAACGGATTAATAAACAGTGGTGACAAAATATTTGGTGCCGTAAAATTTTGCCAGAAGCTATAGACACCAAAAATCAATCCTACGAACGCACCAACCTTAGGCCCTTCAACTAAGGCACCAATTAATGCTGGGACATGTAATGTAGTGACATTCAATGGTCCTAACGCCATAATACCATAGCCAGAAAGACCTAGAATAATGGTAATGGCCGCTAATAAACCCACAATGGTTAATTCGCGCAATGTTAAGCCCGATTTCGTAACGGTTTCCTTACTCTGTTTACGCTCCAATTGTGTCGCTTGTTGTTCTTGGATTGATACCTGTTGGTTACCATCCTTCACATTTTCATTCATAAAAATCCTCCTCCGCTCTCATTCTCTTAGGATATGAGTCGAAACTAGAAATAAAATTAACCTTTGCTCTTAGTAAGAGCTTTTATTACACCTATCTCTACTAATTTACCAATTAGTACAGATACGATAATAAACACAAATTCCAGTAATCCTGGTGTAAAGAATACAAGTGGATTACCTTGATAGATTGGAAATACCGTAGGTGCTATTGCTTTCACAAATTCCGGAATATACCCACCATATAATATATGACCATTCATAGCTAATAGCATAGCAGCAGTAACGACAATACGCAATAATCTCGTCCCTTTATATTCACCATTTCGAGGGTACATATAGAATGCAAAGACTAACATCGAAATGATGATGAATAGGAATTCCCCCACTAAAGCATTCAAACTAATAGTAGGACCAAAATAAGCTACCATGATAGGATCTGTCAAATTAATGTAAAAAATAGAACCTAAATAGATAAATGGAATTGGTAAAATATACACGGCCATATCTAAAGCTTCATCAACCGCTCCCCATCTATGGCGACGTTTGAAGAAAAATGTCATCAATAAAGCTACCAACTCAAGCAAAATCTGTGTGAAAAAATATACACCTAAAAAGACTAGTACTATAAGTGCTTGATTTTCCAATGTTACATTGAACGGCGTAGTGAATAGATTAATAACCGTAAAAATGGCCCAACTGTATACATGGTACCCCATATGAAGTGGCAATTCACCAAATTGTCCTTGTCGCATCCGTTGTAAGAGAACAGGTACCAATAAAGATAAAACGGGGAATGTGAGATATGGAGATCCCAAACCGGTTTGATGTAATACAGCAGTCACTACACTTACAAAAAAGGCACTAACTAAAGTAAATACAATAAATTGCTTATTCATGTGAACCTCCCAACAAGTGAGAAATTAAATAAGCTATGATGAGAACAATAGTAACCTGACCATACATACCGACAAGGAAGATAATATCACGCCCAACGGATGGCAAACCCCAAAGCCAATTTAAATCCAACCCAAGAAACATTAGCTTATAGGTAGCAAACTGAATAACGGCCCAACCCAGCACATATATAATGCGGTTAATCCGTTTATTTTCAGCGCCAAATGTACTAGCTTTAAACGATAAATAGGCCCAAGGAATACACAAGGATAGCAATAAATACCATACCAATGCCACTGTAGCACTAGATCCATTATGAATCATATAAGAAATAACAGGAATGGCCACGATAAATATATTCATATATAGTGATCGTTTACAAATATCTAATATAGTGTTCATATACGTTCTCCTAAGATAATTAACCACTTGATATTGTACACTACACACCAGTAAAATGCCACAAAAAAAGACCTCTTATAGAAATTTTCTATAAGAGGCCTTTTAATAAAATCCATGTGCGAAACACGGAACAATCAAGTATTATGCAACAGTAGATTCTGCAGTAATATCAATTGTATGTTTGTCTTCAGGTTTTTCTTCTTTCAACAATGGAGTCATGCTTTCAATACCAATACCCAATGTGAAGAGGTTATGTAACCAAGCAGTTTGACTTGGAGGCATGAAACCAAGTACGCCACCACCTACAAGAGCACCATTGAAACCAACAATGCCATTGTAATTGGACTTGATGCGTTTCATCAAGGCCATAGAAATGCGGCGTAAATCTACAAGAGCTTGTAGATGATCGGAAGAAATCGTAACATTCGCAATTTTTTGAGCGATTGGTGCGCCTTCATTCATAGCGATGCCTACATGTGCTTCAGAAATAGCTGGGGAATCATTGATACCATCCCCTACCATCATGACAGTATAACCTTCAGCTTTTGCTTGTTTTACATAAGCTGCTTTATCCTCTGGCAATACCTCTGCATGCACTTCATCGATACCGAGTTCATCAGCTACGCGTTGCGCATTGCGTTTGGAGTCACCAGTCATCATGACAATCTTTTTAATGCCTAAAGCATGTAAATCAGCAATAACTTGTTTAGATTCATCGCGTACAGGGTCTTTAATACAAATAACCGCTGCTAGTGTACCTCCAATAGCGAGGTAAATATGGGAAGATGAATTTGGTAAATTATTGAACTTTTCTTGTTCATCTGCAGGAATCTTTGTTTTTTCATCATCAAAGATGTAGTGAGCACTACCAATGCGTACACGGTAGCGGCCAACTTTAGATGCAATACCATGAGCTACAACGTATTCTACGTCGGAGTGCATTTCCTTGTGAGGCAAGGAATGATCCTTAGCAGCGCGTACAATTGCTTTTGCCATGGAATGAGGGAAATGTTCCTCAATACATGCAGCCAATTTTAACATTTCATCTGCATCATGACCATTAAATGGAATGATTTGTTCAAACTCAGGTTCTGCTTTTGTAAGAGTACCTGTTTTATCGAATACAATCATATCTGCTTGTGCAATTTGTTCTAAGAATTTACCACCTTTAACAGTGATACCGCGTTTAGATGCTTCTTGCATAGCGGAAAGTACTGCTAATGGAATGGATAATTTAAGAGCACAAGAGAAGTCAACCATTACGAAAGACAATGCTTTCATCACATTACGAGTCAACAAGTATGTCAAACCAGCACCAATAAAGCTTATTGGAACTAATTTATCAGCCATGCGGTATGCTTGTTGTTCCATACCGGATTTCATTTGTTCAGACTCTTCAATGAGGTTAACGATTTTTTCGTAACGAGAAGATTTAGATGTGCTACGTACTTCTACAATAGCTTTACCGTCTTCAACAACAGTACCTGCATATACAGAACTGTCTTGATCGCGACGAACCGCTTCTGGTTCACCAGTCATGGAGCTTTCATTTACAAGAACAACACCATCGATTACAGTGCCATCCAATGGAATTACTTCACCTTGACGGATAATGATTTTATCGCCTTCCACAACTTCGTTAACAGGCTTGCTCACTTCAATGTCATCAACTAAAACCCATACTTTATCAACATTCAAAGACATGCTTTGAGCAAGATTCAATACAGATTTACGGTGAGTCCATTCTTCTAAGATATCGCCAATACCTAATAGGTACATAACAGCACCAGCTGTAGGATAATCTTTTTGAAGTAAAGCTGCACCAATAGCAACACCGTCGAGAACCTCTACGGTTAACTTACGTTGCCACAATGTTTTAATCGCTTTGCCGATAAATTTAATACCGTCAAACCATGCCCATGCTGCCGCAATCGGTGCAGGTAGCACTGCTTTTTTACCTAAGTAAATAGCAGTACGATTAATCATCATTTCACGATATTTTTTATTTACCAAGCGCGGAGAGTATTCATTCAAAGCAGGAGCTTCGGACAAATCTAAATCGCGTAGACCTAACACCGCATCACGTACAGATTCAGAATCGCCAGTATGTTTAATGGCGATCTGACTGCTACGTGTATAGAAGGTTACGTCTAAAATTGCATCATTAAGTAATAATGTATCTTCTACATAAGCGGCTTCAGCTTCTGTAAAGCGATGACCTGTTACCTTAACATGCAAGCGATTTCTGAGTTTTCGTACAACAGAAAATTGTAACATAGTTAAATCCTTCTATTATTTATTTTCTTCAAAGATTTCTTCGTTGCGTGCTTCGTTGATTTCTTGAGCTTCTGCCAATACATCGGATGCGGAAGCTTGTACTTTTTCAGCAGTTTCCAATACAGTTTCTTTAGCGCGAAGGCCAGCTGCTACGATACCAGCATATACTTTTTTAGCGTCTTTAGAAGTCAACACTTTAAGACCTACAGTACCCAAAGCAAGACCTGCTGCGAATAAGTTAGCGTTTTTAAGATTGTTTTGATTGAAGTTGAACATGATAATATCCCTTTCTACTAAATATAATAAAAAAATGTAATTACATTATATGAAAAGAGGAGTTCATTATAGAGACTCCTCTTTCATTACTAGTAATTTGTATCAGCTTAATGATCAGTACGTTTAATACCTAGTGCCTTGTTCGAACCATCACAGCTGCAGTTTCCACCACAACCAGAAGATTTTTTGGAATTAGATGCAGAGCCACCGCCGCCACAGCCGCAGCCACCCTTACCAGACACTTGTTTATAAATTTTTGTACCAAGATAAGCCAATGCTAATATCACTATGAGTCCTATAATTAGGTTATCCATTATAATTCCTTCTTTCTCAATATCCACCAAATTTTCACAAATTGATATATGATAAATGAGTTAAAAGCAATATATTTGGATATTTCCCTTTTCTCATTATCATTTAACCATAAATAATGATAATTGGCAAGAATTATTTTAAATTTTTCTATAATTAAATTACATTATGTCAATACAATTTAGTTCTAGGTATCTAAGGAATGTAAACCATAGTGATTAGCTACGCTTTAATTAGAAGCCTAGTGCCAAACCGATATTGTAGAAAATAAAGCATGCAATCCATGCGAAAGCATTTTCATAGCAGAACATGAATAACATCCATTTCCAAGAACCAGTTTCACGTCTAATAACTGCTAACGCTGCGATACATGGAGGGTAAATCAAAATAAATAGCATTAATGTTAATGCAATCAATGGTGTAAAGTGTGGATCGTTTTGTAAGTAATCAGTCAATGCTTGAGGATGATCTGTATCGCCACCTACCGCATAGATAGTACCCAATGTAGATACAACAACTTCTTTAGCCGCTAAACCAGCCACAAGAGATACACCGATTTTCCAGTCAAAGCCTAATGGTTTAAGAACTGGGTTGATTGCTTTACCGAACATAGCAGCATAGGATTGTTCCAATTTTTCAGAATTTTTTTGTTCGTCAATTTTTTGATTTTCATCATCTAAATTAACGCTATTTTTGTACATAGCCCATGCTACTGGGAATAATTGTTCATTTTGTTCTTTAATGTCATTGAACAATTCAGGTGCTTCAGAATCATCTTCTACTTCGATTTCAGGAGCATCTTCTCCAGCATCCTCTGCTTGTGTAGTGGCATCTGCTACAGTAGATTTCATATTATCTACGATTTCATTAACTTGGTCTTTTTGTTCATCTGTAGCGATACCAAAATGAGCCAAAGTTTCAGCATCTTTCATTTCATATGTTTGAGCTACTTGATCATGCAATGCATCATAATCTTTGGAGTATTCTACATCCATTGGATATGTTGTGATGAACCATACGAGGATGGAAGCAGCAAGGATGAAAGTACCTGCTTTTTTAAGGTACATAATACCACGTTCAAACATATGAGTTAATGTAGCTTTTAAAGTTGGTAAATGATATGGAGGCAATTCCATTACGAATGGTTCTGCTTCGCCAGCAAATAAATATTTGCGGAAAATTTTAGCAAACACGATACCAAATACAATACCTAATGCATACACACCAAATACTACAGTACCAGCCCATTCAGGAGGGAAAAATGCTGCTGCAAACAAAGTATAAACAGGTAAGCGTGCAGAACAACTCATGAATGGAGTAATTAAGATTGTTACCATACGATCTTTGTAGTTATCAAGGATACGTGCACCCATTACGGATGGTACGGAACAACCAAAACCTAATAATAAAGGAATAAACGATTTACCATGTAAACCACAAGCGCGCATTACACGGTCAATAACGAAGGCAGCACGTGCCATATACCCTGTATCTTCCAAGAAAGAGATACCAAGGAATAATAATAGAATTAATGGTACGAAGGATAATACAGCACCTACACCGGCGATGATACCGTCAGAAATAAGTGATTGTAACTGACCTTCTGGAATAACTGTTATAACCCATGCTTGTAATGCAGTAAAGCCATCTTCAATCCAACCTTGAGGAATAGCACCTACAGTATTTACAAAGTTAAATAGTAACCACATTACAACCATAAAAATTGGCAAACCAAGAATACGGTGAGTTAAAATTTTATCATAACGGTCAGAACGCGTTTCTAATTGTGTAGGAGCCTGTGTTAAACATGTATTATATACTTCTACTGCGAAGCGGTGACGATATTCTTGGAATACTACATCAAGATCGACTTGATCTTTAATTTCTTCACGAATCGCTTTCGCTTTTTCAATAACAGCTTCTGTATTTTCAAAGCGCATAACTTTGCCAATAACGTCCGCATCTTTTTCTAACAACTTAACAGCAACCCAACGAAGTGGATATGTAACAGTACCAGCTTGTTTTAGTTCTTCTACAAGTTCACTAATTTTGCCTTCTAACAAATCACCATAGTTAATTGTTACACCAGGAGCTTTTTGAGAAGCAGCTACACTAACTGTTGCTTCTAACAACTCTTTTGTACCAATGTTTGTACGACCTACTGTGCTAACAATTGTAGCCCCTGTCATTTCTGCCATTTTTTTTAGGTCGTATTTGATGCCCATATCTTCAGCAACATCAGACATGTTTAGAGCAATAACCATTGGCTTTTCAAGTTCCAATAATTGTGCAGCTAAATATAAGTTACGTTCTAAGTTAGATGCATCAAGTACGTTAACGATAACATCAGGGTTATCATTTACAATAACGTTACGAGCTACCAATTCATCCAAAGAACGTGCTGTCAAACTATATGTACCTGGTAAGTCAATAAACAATAACTCATGGCCATCAAATTTCTTATAGCCTTCCTTTTTTTCTACTGTAACGCCGGCATAGTTACCAACGTGTTGCTTCGCCCCTGTGATATTGTTAAACATTGTAGTTTTACCACAGTTAGGGTTACCTGCTAAGGCAATGCGAATTTGCCCTTTTTCTGCCATGTGAACCTCCTATTGAACCTCTACATCAATCATGCCAGCTTCGCTATTACGAAGTGCTAATTCAAAGTTTTTTACTTTGATTTCCACCGGATCCCCCAAAGGGGCAAACTTCATAACATGGATTTTTGTACCATGTACAAGACCCATGTCAATTAGACGATGCTTAACGTTGCCACTGCCATGTAGTGTAACAATAAGACCAGACTCACCTGGTTTCATGTCTTTTAACTTTTTGATAGCCATACGACACCTCCTAATTATTGTACCTAACAACCTCATATTAAACACACCAAATAATAATGCGTATTAATATCTTAAATTATTATATCATGAGAGTTCATAATTTCAACAATAATTATCATTTTGTTATTCAAAATATTTATACTTATTATTAAATATGATTATACCTATTTTAAAAATATACTAAGCGTACTTATAAAATAATGGCCTATCCATTTTAATATTATATACACAATAAGATTTCTCATTACTGAAAATGAGAATTAAGGTTATCTTGTTATCAATTTATTATACATCCATTCTCATTTTCACACTTGCATTTCAAGAACTGCCTGTCATAATTAAAACTTCTAATCTCAATTTCGCATATCAAATTCTCATTTTCTGAATTTTATTCATTTAATTAGATGTTATTCAACACTCATTATCTCCCCAGAATATTCCATAATGATATAAATTTGCTCCACTCTAATAGATTAGGTATAATTAATATAATATGTATTAAAGAAAGGACGACACATGAAATCTTTTAAATCCTTAGGCGTTTGCGACGAACTTATTAGCGCCTTACAAAAACAAGGCATCAAGGAACCAACGCCGATTCAAGAACAATCGATTCCTATCGTCTTCAAAGGCAATGATATTATTGCAAAGGCACAAACAGGAACAGGCAAAACGCTAGCCTTCTTATTGCCTATATTGCAACGCATTCACACTGATGTACATCAAGAACAAGTACTGATTATCGCACCAACACGGGAACTCATTAAACAAATTTCCGACGAAGCAAAGATGCTAGGCGCTGTGTTGGATGTCGATATTCTTCCGCTCATCGGTGGTAAAACGATTGAATCCCAATTACAACAACTTGGTAGACGTCCTCACGTTATCCTAGGTACACCAGGTCGTTTATTGGACCACGCTAAGCGCGGATCCCTCCATCTCGATTCAATCCGTCGCGTAGTATTAGATGAAGCGGATCAAATGCTTCACATGGGATTTTTACCAGACATAGAAAACCTAATTGGTCAAACAGATGCGAATCGACAATTGTTACTCTTCTCTGCTACAATTCCGGACAAGATACGCAACCTAGCAAAAGCATATATGACAAAACCGGTATCTGTAACAGCGGAGGGTAAACACATTACACTAGACTCAATTGACCAACGCGTATATATGATGAATCCAGAGGATAAAACACCTCGCCTCATCAAGATGATCCAAGAAGATAATCCATATTTGGCAATCGTGTTCTGTAACAAACGAGAAGGCGCCATTCGACTATCCTATGAGTTGACAGCTGCAGGTCTCAACATTGCTGAAATGCACGGCGACCTAACACAGGGCCGACGCACACAAATACTTCGAGACTTTGCCAAGGCAAAAACACAAGTTTTGGTGGCTACCGATATTGCAGCGCGCGGCATCGATATTGAGGGCATCACTCATATATACAACTATGATGTACCTCATGATGTAGATTACTACATCCATCGTATCGGTCGTACAGGTCGTGCAGGTAATTCTGGTATAGCCGTTACATTTGCAACGCCAGCCGATGAATCTTGGTTACGACGCATAGAACGAGCGATTCAAGCAACCTTAACAAAATACACAAAAGATGGGCAAATCAAAACTAAAGGTAATGCCAGCACTGCGCCAAAACGCAAAAAAGCAACATCAAAACCTAAAATCACAAGTTCCTATCAATCTACAAAAGCAAAAGCCCATAAGGCTCGAGGCCATAAGGGTTCCAACACTCGTCAACGCCGTACCTCTACATCACAAACAGGTCGACGTGGCAAACGGAGATAACACAAAAATGCGTGTAGCATATCATAAGCTACACGCATTTTTTAGTGTCATTATTTATTTTGATTTGCATAGATACTCGGCACACCCTCTACATCCATGCACTGCGTCTTGCAAGCAGAACGATTACTACAAACCCATGTAGTACGTCCTCTCATCTGTTGCTTTACAAAATATCCCTTTTTGCATCGAGGGCATATATATTGCTTTGACTCTTCCGGAACCTCCAGATTTGAACCCTCGTTTTGACCACCACCTACAGGTTGAGTATATCGACAAGACGGATAATTAGTACAACCTAAAAAGGCGCCAAACTTACCACTCCGCTGTTGTAATCGCCCCTTCTTACAGGATGGACACTCGGGTAAATCCTTCAGATTTACTTGATTGGCATCCATAGGCCGTCTTGCATTTTGATTCGAAATGGTACGGACCACATTGGGCATCATTTGATCACGACTTACCAGTTTATCAAAACCAAGTTTATCAATTAAGTGTTGTAAAAATTGAATCTGATCTTTCAGGAATGACTCCAGTGTATCCTCACCCTCACTCATAAGGGCAAGACGTTCCTCCCAAACGGCGGTTTCATCAGGATATAATAATTCATCAGGCAATGCATCTACCAAAAGATATCCCGTATCGGTAGGCGATAACACCTGCTTCTTACCAGATGTCTTCATAAACCCACGACTGATTAATTCATCAATAATATTAGCCCTCGTCGCTTCCGTTCCGATACCGGATACGGCCTTCAATTGTTTCTTCAACTCTTCATTCTTAACAAACTTATGAATTTCCTTCATCGCTTGTAATAATGTAGAAGGCGTAAATCGAGATGGCGGTTTTGTTTGTTTTGACTCTACAGATGAATGCGTATATTGAACTGAGTCATTCTTTTTAACCGACGGCAAATGATCTGCTTCTTCGATAGCATCCTTTTTAGGCCCCGATTCTGCACCTCGTTCATCGGTTAAGTCCGGTTCATCACCATCTGCGTTAGTCTTAGACTTTTGACGCTTATATAAGGACTTCCAGCCTTCTTCAATAACAACGCGACCATTAGCAACGAATTCTTCCTCGCATTGACCAACTACAATCCTTGTTTGCTCATATACATGTTCTCCATAAAACTGAGCAATATAGGCCTGACTGATGAGAAAGTAAATATTACGTTCTGCTTGAGTTAGGCTATTTACATTACAAGCAACTGTGGTTGGAATGATGGCATGATGGGCAGTAATCTTTTTTTCATTCCATGCACGACTCTTAATATTTCTATCCGCATTTTGTGCCCATTGTGAAAGTTTTTCATCCCCCGTTTGCACTAAATTGCTGAGAATAGCCATGCGGTCACCATATTGATTAGGTGGCAAGTATTCACAATCAGAACGAGGATAAGTGGTCAATTTTTTCTCGTATAATTTCTGTGCCGTATCAAGTACAGTTTGAGGGTCATAAGAGTATGCCTTCCCTGCCAACACTTGTAATGACGATAGTGATAATGGCAAACGTTGTAAATCTTTCTTCTTGGATTTTGTAACGGATTTTACCACACCATCAGGGCTTGATGCTAGCTGTTGCACTAAGCTTTCAGCAACCCCCTTATTAATGAGACGCCCATCTGGGTCTAATCCTTTTTGTTCATCCTTAGGTTGCCACGTTGCCCAAAAGGTACCATTCTCATGGGTATATAAAATTTTAACGGTAAAATAATCAACCGGTTTAAAATCGGCTAATTCTCGTTCACGACGTACCACGAGTGCTAGTGTCGGTGTTTTTACACGGCCTATAGGCAATGTTACCTTATTCCCCTTATACCGTTCAGATAATGTATAGGCCCTCGATAAATTCATCCCGATTAACCAATCTGCACGCGCTCTAGCCAATGCAGATTGATATAAATTGTGAAAGTCCTTATTATCGCGTAAATCACCTAATGCCGATTTTACAGATTTCTCGTCCAATGCATTTAATAAAATCCGTTGCACCGGTTTTGTATTGCCTACAAAATACAAAACCTCATCGACTAATAACTGACCTTCTCTATCTGGGTCACCCGCATTGACGATGATATCAGCTTTTCCAATCAGCTCTTTTACAGTCTCAAACTGTTGACGACTACTATCGGTTACGAGTAATTTCCACTCAGTAGGTACGATTGGTAAATCTTGAGGGCGCCAGCGGATATACTTATCGTCATAGTCACCAGGTTCAGCTTGATGTAATACATGCCCTACAACCCATGTAACAATATCATCACCTTGAATGAAATAACCATTGCGTTTTTGTATATTCTTATGTTCCGGCAAACATTTACTGATTTCTCGAGCCATGGATGGCTTTTCTGCAATAAATAACCGCATGGTCCCCTCCTTAACGTACATATGGCGATCATCCCCGTAGTCGCTCTTTGAAATCTCATTATACTACAATTTAGTGGTCATAACTACCAAAATCATGTATAATTTTAAAGATATGAATGATGTGGAAATTGTACAATACAATTAAACTTTCACAAGCGAAACAACAGAGGTGAATTATGACATTTTTAGAAGAAGTACAACGTCGTCGTACGTTTGCTATCATATCTCACCCGGATGCGGGTAAAACGACACTAACAGAAAAATTACTTTTATACGGTGGTGCCATTCACTTAGCGGGGTCCGTTAAATCTCGTAAAACGGCAAAACACGCTGTATCTGACTGGATGGAAATCGAAAAGCAACGTGGTATCTCTGTAACGAGTTCCGTATTGCAATTCGACTACGATGGATGTCGCGTAAACATCCTCGATACACCTGGTCACCAGGACTTTTCCGAAGATACCTATCGTACATTGATGGCCGCCGATAGCGCAGTCATGCTTATCGACGTAGCAAAAGGCGTGGAAGCACAAACTAAAAAACTATTTGCCGTTTCTAAAGAACGAGGTATTCCAATCTTTACATTCGTAAATAAAATTGACCATTTTGGTCGTAGTCCTTTCGATTTGATGGAAGAAATCGAAAATGTTCTCGGCATCCGTACATGCCCTATGAACTGGCCTATTGGTATCAATGGTGAATACAAGGGCGTATACGATAGAGAACATGAAACGATCGAGCTCTTTGAAAAGGATGAAACACATGGTCAAGAAAAGTTAGCCTCTGAAAAAGGTGCTTTAACTGACCCTCGCATGAAAGAATTATTAGGTGACGATGTATATCAAGCATTGCTTGATGATATCGAATTATTAGACGTTGCAGGCGACCCATTCGATTTTGATAAGGTGCGCGCCGGCGAATTGACACCGATGTTCTTCGGCTCCGCCATGACAAACTTTGGGGTAAAACCATTCTTAGAAAAATTCTTAGAACTCGCTCCATCCCCTGCGCCACGTCAAGCAATCGAAGAGGTTGTACAACCTACAAGCGAAGACTTCTCGGCATTAGTATTTAAAATTCAAGCCAATATGGACCCTAATCATCATGACCGTATCGTATTTATGCGTATCTGCTCTGGTAAATTCGAAAAAGGCATGTCCGTATTGCATCGCCAATCAAATAAGACGATTCGCTTATCACAACCACAACAATTCTTGGCTACAGAACGCACCATTGTAGAAGATGCGTACCCTGGTGATATTATCGGGGTCTTCGACGCTGGCACAATGGGTGTAGGTGATACACTGTGTGCACAAAAGCATAAGATTACATTTGGCGACTTTCCTGTCTTCCCACCTGAATTCTTTGCTCGTGTATCTCCAAAAGATACGATGAAACGCAAACAATTCCAAAAAGGCATGACACAACTTGCCCAAGAAGGGGCTGTTCAAATCTTTGAACAATCAGGTGCTCTCGACTCCTTCGTAGTTGGCGCTGTTGGTATGCTTCAATTTGAAGTATTGGAATACCGCCTAAAAAATGAATACGGTGTCGATTTATTAAATCATACATTGCCATACAGTGTGGCACGCTGGATTGACGGAGACGTAGATACATCTACACTAAAAGGTCTAGATAATGCGATGATCGTAAAGGATAACCGTGACCGCACCGTTGTACTCATCGCCAACGAATGGCAAATGGGTTGGGTACAAGAACGTAATCCAGATGTTACATTCTTAACAACACCAAAATTACATAATGAGATTTAATTAAATCTTAGTTCACTATATAAATGGCGATGGCCCTTTCTATCGAGCCTTCGCCATTTTAGTCTCACATTCATACAATCAAAAATTTTTCTATTCTCATTAGAGGAATTTATAATGAAAGTGTAGAATATATAATCTATACATATTTTGTATACATGATAAATTCTATAGTATTTAATTGGTTGTTCATGATACAATGTAATAAATTATTTTTATTTGTTAAAAGGAGTGATTTTATGCCACTGATTGACCTAAAGTTAGTCAACGATGTATGGACACTAAACCTGTCCATGATTCAAACTGTGGGCCTCGCTGTAATTACCTTATTCATAGGTACTTGGATTAATAAACATTCCAAGTTTTTACAACGCATGTGTATGCCAGCACCAGCTGTAGGGGCTTTACCATTTGCATTTTTAACTGCTATTCTTTCTTATTATCATATCTTGGATATTAAATTTGAAGGTTCCTTGCAAACCTTTTTAATGCTTGCCTTCTTTACTACCATCGGGTTGATGGCTTCCTTAAAGGTATTGAAAAAAGGCGGTATTTTCATTATCTTCTTCTTCCTTGCTTGCGCCGTATGGATTGTAGTTCAAAATACTGCAGGTATTGCTATTGCCAAAGCATTGGGTATTGAACCTATTATTGGTATCATGGCTGGTTCTGTTTCCATGATTGGCGGTCTTGGCACAGCTGGTGCCTTTGGTCCATACTACGAACAATTACTAGGTATTCCAGGTACAGCATCTGCAGCCGTAGCGGCAGCTACATTCGGTATGGTAGCTGGTACAATCTTAGGTGCTCCAGTAGGGGAACGCATCATCAAGATGCACAAGGTAAAAACACCTTATGACAACCCTGAAAGTATGGATGATGACAACATCGATTATATTGAAGATCATGTTGAAGGCGGCGGAAAGCAATTCAACTCTCAAGATTTATTAACGATTTGTATGTGGATTGGCCTTGCTCTTGGCATTGGTACCATCGTAAGTGCTGGTTTATCTATCATTACACCTCTACCTGCATACATCGGTTCTATGATTTGTGCCGCAGTAATTCGTAACGTAGGTGATTTTACAAAATCCTACAAGATTAACGATGCTGCTCTTGATGCCGTATCCAATGTAGCATTATCTTTATTCGTTACAATGGCAATCAATAGCTTGAAACTTGTACAATTAATCGATCTTGCATTACCACTTATTACAATCTTGGTTGCACAAATGGCGCTTATCTGTGTATTCGCATACCTCATTTACTTCCTATTTGGTCGCAACTACGACGCAGTTATGCTCGGTGCTGGCGCCATCGGCTTTGGCTTAGGTGCTACACCAAATGCATTGGTTAATATGTTATCCTTAGCAAGTAAACATGGTCCATCACCTCGTGCATGGCTCGTTGTGTCCTTGGTAGGTGCATTCTTAATCGACTTTGCTAATGCCTTTATTATTACAACAATGGCTGGCATTCTATACTAAAATGAAAGGACCCATTCGGGTCCTTTTCTTATGCCAAAAGGTCCTAAGGGTAATCCTTAGGGCCTTTTAATTATATTATTTAATTAAGGCAGCCCACGCATTAGCTACATCAGCAAATTCTTGAAGGGTAAATGTCTCCCCTCTTCGTTGACCATCGATATTGGCTTTTGCTAATAGCTCTTCGATTCTATCCTTGGATAGACCTGTAGTCTTCATCGTATTAGCAAAGGTTTTGCGTCGTTGCGCAAAACCAGCTTTCACAACGCGGAAGAATAGTTTCTCGTCAACCACATCCACAGGAGGTTTATCGCGCAATACACAACGAATGACAGAACTCGTTACAGCTGGTGCTGGCAAGAAAGATTTTGGCGGAACATCTAGTACAATATCAGGCATAGTATAATACTGAACAGCCACTGATAGCGCACCATAATCCTTCGTACCTGGCTTTGCCACCATCCGTAGGGCTACTTCCTTCTGTACCATCACAACGAGGCGCTCTATAGGCAATCTACTTTCCAAAAGAGACATAATAATAGGCGTTGTAATGTAATATGGCAAATTAGCAACAACCTTGAACGGTTTATGATGCATAATGGACGGTACATCTAATTTCAACACATCCCCATGAACAATAGTCACGTTACTATATTGAGCTAGTGTCGTATCTAAAACCTCTAATAAACGCGTATCGAGCTCAATAGCCGTTACATTAGCACCACTTTGTGCTAAGCCTTGGGTAAGCGTGCCAATACCAGGACCAATTTCTAAAACAGGCTCTCCTTCTTGTAAATCCGCAGCTTTTACAATTTCATCAACAATGCCACGCTTAATCAGAAAATTCTGGCCCAACTTTTTGCTCATTTTAATATCAAAACGTTTACAGATATAATGAACTACTTCTGGACTCGCAATGATAGATTCAATCATGAATACTCCTATTCTAAATTTTGTTACGAATTTAATACTATGTTTGTTGAAAGTATATTAACATCTTGAAACGGCTTGTTCATATTCATCACGACTGATGCCATAATGATTGAGTCGATATAAAAACTGTTTGCCATTTCCATATCCTATACCCAAAGCAGCACCAATGGCAGCTCGTTTATCAGCACTATTAGGAAATCCAGAAAGGCCATGTCGTACAAGATCTGCCATCGTAAATTCCTCGCTGGATACCAATGATTCCGTATGAAGTACAGATAAAGCCTTTAGAATAGATTCTGGCGAAGCTTGTTCAATGCCAATATCATCATTTGCATAGGCCTCATCGCGAGGAACAAAGGCATGTTGTGCATTAGGAAATTTCTTCGTTAATACGCGACGTATACGTTCACCTGCCGTATCTGGATCGGTAAGAATAATAATGCCCCGCTTCTCATAGGCTATGCGAATCTGTTCCATAACGCCCTTGCGCAAGGTAAATCCTTCCGTAGCAATACAATCAGCGTCAATAGCTTGGTGTATACGTTGTATATCCGATTTTCCTTCTACTACAATAACCTCTTTTAACATAGGACCTCCTTATATCTATTATATTATTGTAACATATATAGCATTGCTTAAATAGGTGTAATAGTTTAGTATAATATTATATAAAACTATAAAATAAGGAGATAATTGTGACATTACAACAATTGCGATATGTAACGACAATTGCCAATATCGGCAGTATTAGTGAGGCTGCAAAACGTTTATTCGTATCTCAGCCAAGCTTGACGAAAGCCATAAAAGAATTAGAAAAGGAGATGGGCATTACCATCTTCGATCGCACCAATAAGGGCATTACTGTATCTAAAGAGGGCGAGCGTTTTTTAGGATATGCACGCCAAGTATTGGAACAAGCTACGCTGTTAGAAGAACAATATAAGAGTAATAAAGGTGGAAAAAAACAATTTTCCGTATCTACACAACATTACTCCTTTGCAGTAAATGCTTTTATCGATCTTATCAATCAAAGCGATGTAGACTCTTATGATTTCTCGTTACGGGAAACACAAACCTATGAAATCATTGATGACGTAGCACATATGAAAAGCGAAATCGGTCTTTTATATTACAATGATTTTAATCGACCTGTTCTAGAAAAATTGATTCATACTAACGAATTAACCTTTACAGAGCTATTCACGGCTAGCCCTCATATTTTTATCGGCAAACAACATCCATTAGCCTCTAAAAAAATGGTCTCCATGAATGAATTGGAACCATATCCTTATGTATCATTTGAACAAGGTGACCATAATTCGTTCTATTTTTCCGAAGAAATTTTTAGTACTGTTGTGCGCCCAAAACATATACGCGTCCGTGATAGGGCCTCCCTCTTTAGTCTATTAATCGGCCTCAATGGATATACCGTATCAAGCGGCGTTATCGATAAGGAATTCAATGGCGAAAGTATCATTTCAGTGCCACTAGCAGAAGAAGGCATAATGCATATCGGTTACATTACCAACAACAAAATGCAACGCAGTCGTTTAGGACAAGGATATATTAATGCCTTAGAGCAATACGTAAATAATTATGGCAAACATATTCAATTGCCTACAGAAAAATAAATATTTTGTTCTACGAATATAAGACTAACAAACTATATCAGTACACCCTCCACACAGGGGTGTACTTTTTCTTTATAACTAACGCTCTAATATATGAACACCTCCATAACTATAATCTATATCAAACATCAACATATAGATATTTTTAAATATAGTTAGACTTAGCTATAATATACCTATCGAAATTATCGGTTATACCGTTTATTATAGGAGGTTTTATTATGTCTAATCATTTAGCACCATTTCATTTTGATATTGTAGGTTCTTTCCTACGTCCAGCAGAATTAAAAGAAGCACGTCAAGCTTTCACAGACGGCAAAATCAGTCGCGAAGATTTAACAGCCGTCGAAGATCGCCTTATTACAGACCTTATCAAAAAACAAAAAGCAGCAGGTCTACCTGTGATTACAGATGGCGAGTTCCGCCGCGCATATTGGCATTTGGATTTCATGTGGGGATTCAATGGTGTAAAAGAAATTGAACTTGAACATGGCTACAAATTCCACGGCCAAGAAACAGCACCAGGTTCTCTTGCACTTACAGGTAAAATTACAGGTACTAATCACCCATTCGTAGAACATTTTAAATTCGTAAAACAATTCGAAGATGAACATACAACAGCTCGTCAAACCATCCCTGCCCCATCTCAATTCTTAGCAGAATTATTCCGTGAAGATAATGGTAACGTAACACGTTCCTTCTACCCAGATTTAGAGGAGTTAATTCAAGATATTGCAGCAGCCTATCGTCAAGTTATAAAAGATTTATATGATGCAGGTTGTCGCAACATTCAATTTGATGATTGTACATGGGGTATGTGCTGCGACCATGGCTATTGGACTGGCCGTCAAAAAGATAAAAGTGTAACCATCGAAGGAGAAACAGCAAAATACTTACGCGTAAATAACTTGGCTCTTGAAGGTCGTCCTCAGGATCTAGCTTTTACAACACATGTATGCCGCGGTAATTACAACTCTACTTGGGCTGCTAGCGGCGGCTATGAACCAGTGGCACCAATTCTATTTGCCAAAGAAAACGTAGATGCATATTACTTAGAATTCGACGATGAACGGTCCGGTGGCTTTGAACCATTACGTGAAGTATCACCTAATAAAAAGGTTGTATTAGGCCTCATTACAACAAAACGTCCACAACTAGAAGATAAAGAAGTGATTAAGGCTCGCATTAAGGAAGCTACGAAATACATTCCTCTCGAAAGACTTTGCCTATCTCCTCAATGCGGATTTGCATCCTGCGAAATCGGCAATCAATTAACCGAAGAAGAGCAATGGGCCAAATTAGCATTAGTTAAAGAAATAGCACACGAAGTATGGGGTGATTAGATGAAAGAACGCACAATATACTTAGGTGGTGGTTGTTTCTGGGGATTACAAGGTTATATTCGCCAAATTCCTGGTATAGTATCGACTGAGGTGGGCTATGCCAACGGCCCTACTACCAACCCAAGTTATGAAGATGTATGTCATGATAGTGGCCATGTAGAAGCACTAAAAGTAATCTATGATACCGATATATTATCATTAGATCATTTAATTCAGTATTTCTTGCGTGCTATCGATCCATTTAGTATCAATAAACAAGGCGGGGATGAAGGAATCCAGTATCGGACAGGTATATACTATACAGATAGTGCTGATAAAGCAATTATCGAGACTACATTAGCTCGTGCTCAATCCTTTGAAAGCAAGCCCTTCGCCATCGAAGTATTACCACTTGATAACTATTACTCTGCAGAGGAATATCATCAAGATTATTTAGACAAAAACCCTAATGGTTATTGTCACATTCCTCTCGGCCTATCCCAAGAGCCACTTATAGACGATAGTGCCTATAACAAACCGACCGAAAAAGACTTGCAAACTTTATCACCGCAAGAGTTTGAAGTGACTCAAAATGCTGCTACAGATGCACCATTTAGTCATGAATTGACTGATGAATTTAAATCCGGACTTTATGTAGATATTACAACGGGCGAACCACTATTCGGATCATCGCGTAAATTCGAGTCACATTGTGGTTGGCCAAGTTTTACAAAACCCATAGCAAAAGATGTTATTCGATATTACAAAGATAACTCACACGGTATGCAGCGTGTTGAAGTACGCAGTCGAATTGGTAATGCCCACCTAGGTCATGTCTTTGAAGATGGCCCTAATGGATCATTACGGTATTGTATCAATGGATCTGCGCTCAAATTTATACCTAAAAATGAATTATTAGGAACAAAGTATGAATACCTAATTCCTTATATTGACTAATATCTATACAATAAAAGGACGATATATTTCCTCGTTGGAAACTATCGTCCTTTTCTCATTAGGGTAATTATACAAAAAGGAGATATCACTTGGATATCTCCTTTTATTATTAATATGAATTAATCGAGTACGTAAACTGTTACATCACGTCGACCAAAGTCCATGGCTTCACCATAGGAGTCCATAACAAGGTCAATACGATTCCCTACGATAGCACCGCCTGTATCAGCTGCTACGGCCTCACCATAGCCTGGAATAAATAAGCGCGTACCTAATGGAATCACATCAGGGTCAACAGCAACTACACCGCGTACTGCAGGAATACCTGTAGCAGTAATACCAGCACCGTCGCCATCACCTGCTAAATAAGCAGATGCTTCCATAACGATGGAACGAGATGCACGGCCAGATACATTACGGGATGTCGTTACTTCACGAGTACCTTCTTTAATAATTGTAGGTACCATATTTGTCATTACAGACTTAGACAATTCATTCGTTCTAATAGCGGTGCCATTATTATATAATGTCTCAACCTGAACGCGTTCAGTGCCCGGTTGACCAACTTGAACAACTTCTTCTTCACCTTGAGCCATTGTGTCATCTTTTTGACGAATAACTTGAACTGGGATTTCTTGATCCACAGTATTCACTGCACGGCTTGTAACACGTACAATATTCACAGTACTACCAGCTTGAATAGCACCACTAGCTGCAGTGGTATAATTAGGAGCTTTAAAGCCTAATTCTTCTGCTAAGTCCTCTGCTGTAGTTTGTGTAGTATAAACAGTTCTAGTTTTTCCATTTACTGTAACAGATACTGGGAATGCTCTTACTACTGTAAGTGTTGTCCCTTCTTGTACAGAATTAGAATCGCTAATTACTTTATCTTTCGGATTTAATTTAATACCTGCGTTACGCACGATACCTTCATTCGAATTTAAATGTGTTTTAACAGTATGAGCTGCACCATCAGCCATGACTGTAACAGTTTTATCGTTGTAAGAAAAACCAGTCAAGGTTATTGCAGTTACCATCAATCCAGCAACCACAGACGATATATATCGCTTGTGCGTCTTTTGAATTCTCATTACGAAATACCTCCTGTAACAATCATATTCTACTACAGTTAGATATAACCTGTCAAACACACAAGGTTAACAATCGTCGATAAACCCTCATAATATATGGCTTTTCTTATTTTTAATCTTTTGTTTTTTTACACTTTGTCCACTGTATAAATACATATCTAGGTTTTTCGATAACATACTACATAAGCAAAATTGTAGAGGTATATAAGATACTACTACAATATATAGTATATGATGTATATATTATTTTGACAATGAATATTTATGAGTTTTTCTATTGTTACCACAAAATATATTAAAGTTCTAAATTTTCATTTACATTTCATATTACAGTAAATAAAACGACTAAAACATACGTAAATTGGGTATTTATAACCTATATTTATACATCTATATAACAGCGTTTTGAAATTTCATTATTCTTTCATCTTAAACATTGGCTTAAATCGTTCTATGACTGTCATTTGCTCCCTACTATCTTGTGTATTAGCAGCCTCCATTAATTCTTCTTGTGCAGATAACGGTCCCTCTATATTAGATACTTTATAATAAGAACCATCGGCTCTCATAAGATGTGCTTTTAATGTATCTACTAAATATAAGTCTAGAATACCTTTAATTCTTGCTTTATGACGTTTATCCTCAATAGGAATCATCAATTCAACCCGTTCATTTAAATTACGAGGCATCCAGTCCGCACTAGAAAGAAAGATTTTTTCATTTCCTCCACTTCGGAAATAGAACAATCTATGATGTTCCAAGAAACGTCCAACTATGGAACGTACCGTAATATTATCACTAACACCTACAATGCCCGGTCTGAGCGTACAAATTCCTCGTACAATCAAATCAATACGCACACCATTAGCAGAGGCCTCATATAATTTGGCAATGACTTTTTTATCCAGTAAGGAATTCATTTTTGCAATAATATATGCATCTTCACCACGTTTGGCACATTGAATCTCTTCGTCTATAAGATCCATAATTCGCTCTCTCAAATTTAATGGTGCTACGATAAACTTATTCCAAATCGGTGGATCCGAATAACCTGAAATTAAATTAAAGAAGCGAGATGCATCATCACCGTATTCATCATTGCATGTAAAAATACCACAATCCGTATATATGCGGGCCGTTTTACCATTATAATTACCCGTTGCTAAATGCACATAACGGCGTATACCATCTTCTTCACGGCGAACTACCATTGTAATCTTAGAATGGGTTTTTAACCCCTTTAACCCATAAATAACATGACAACCCGCCTTTTCTAATCTACGAGCCATAGTAATATTATGCTCTTCATCAAAACGGGCCTTTACTTCCATCAAAACAGTAACTTGCTTACCATTATCCGCTGCTTTTATAAGAGACGCAATAATGGGTGATTCTCCACTAACGCGATACAAGGTTTGTTTTATAGCCAATACATTTGGATCTACCGCAGCTTGTGCTACAAATTGTTCAACCACACTAAAGGATTCAAAAGGATGATGTACGAATATATCTCTATTACGAATCACATCGAGTAAATTTTCTCCTTCGAAACCAATTAAATCGCTTGGTATTTTAGGCTCAAATGGTTTATATCGCAAATTATCATACCCAGGGTAATTTGAAAAATCGAAATACATACGACAATCTAAATGACCATCTATATGGTATACATCTTTTTCTTCAAGTTCTACACTTGCCAATACGGTACTCAACAATTCAGGAGAACCAGCTCCAACAACCTCTAATCGAACCGCATCACCACGGCGTCTGCGTCGTAAAGAGGCCTCTACTTCGGTCAATAAGTCCTTTGCGTCTTCTTCATCGATTTCTAAGTCCGCATCACGAGTCAAGCGGAAAATCATGGCCTCTTCTATGCCATAACCTTGGAAGAACTGGATTGCATAATAACTAATTACATCCTCTAAATAGACAAATCTATGTTCCTTATTCGATGAAGATGGTACTTCTATAATTCGATCTAATACTGATGGTATTGGCAAAATTGCAATTTTATAATCCTTTGTACCATCAGGTTGGACTTGAAAAATACGAACAATAGCATTAATCGTATTATTAGCTAAAAAAGGAAATGGATGTCCTGAGTCAACGGCCAATGGAGTGACCACAGGATAGATTTGTTCCTCAAAATAATGACGTAACCAGGCCTTTGTCTTTACATCTAACTCTTCAGGATGAAAAAAACTTAACCCTTTTTCCTTTAAATCTGCTAAAACACGATGTAAATAGGTATACTGTAACGAAACTAAACGCTGTACAGATTCATCGATAGCTTTGAGCTGAGCCTTGGCATCCATATGAGCAGCATCATATTTAACAATACCATTCATAGCTTGATGACGTAATCCCGCTACGCGTATCATAAAAAATTCGTCTAAATTAGAACTGGCAATAGCGATAAAGCGTAAACGCTCCATTAAGGGATTGCTCGTATCCATCGCTTCTAATACAACCCGTTGGTTAAACTTTAACCAGGATAATTCACGGTTAAAATAGTACTTTGGACTTGTAAACAACTTATACACCCCCTATGGTCAAGGAAATTTCCATACCAAATATTTCGCTAAAATAGATAGAGTCTCGATTAAATGTCCACCATTCAAGAGAAATATTTTCCTTTGTCCGTACGTGAACAATTAATTCTTTATCCTTCTCTTCTAATCGTATCTCGTCTATTTTTTGATTACTTCCCGCATCTAATGAACAGGCTACACGGACGATAGCAACAAGCTTTGTAACCTGTATTTTTTGTAATTCTGTTAGCACTCTAAAGTAATCATCATCATCTGAAGGTGTCCCTTTATAGTGGTAATAAACTACATTCGCAACTACTTGTTTTTCTTCCTCTGAAAGTCCAAATATATCAGTTCCCATGACGATATGATAGGCATGCTCGCCATGATTTCTAAGGCTTACAAATTTACCAACAGAACACAAGATTGCCGCTATGCGACACAAATATCCCCACCGTTCTGGCAAGCCTTTATGACGCAATGCATTACAAAAGGCTAAACTAAAACGTTCAACCTCCCTATCATGTATAGAATCCGTGTGATAACGAGCCGCTATAGCACGTGCTAAGTCAGCATTTTGCTCACGCAACTGATACATATACGGATGATTTTCAGATTCTACACCGTAAAACCAACTAATACCTTGTGAAAAAGAATAACTACTAAATATCAAAGACTCTGGTTGAATCGCATTAATGATTTCTGCAAACAAAATCATTGTAGGCATAAGAATATTAGCTTTAAATTCCGGTATCTTATACCGATTCATCAATTTGGTGGCCGTAATACCATCAAAGGAGTCTACTAGCTCTTTAAATTGCTGTGGGTTAATTGTTGTAATAGGTTCACTATCACTATATCCCATCAATTGTAAGATTAAACGTGCTTCATCACCGGAAAATATGACATTCTTAATATTAAATAATTGCAATTCTTCTCGCAATGGACTAATCATACGATGCAAATATTCTGTAATAGCAGTGCTAAACGATATAGAAGCCCTTTGATTTCTGTTAAAAGACTCCATAACACGGAGAGAACCACTATGCATGTTTTGTTGGAATAACAAAGATGCTCCTCTCCAAGCCGTTAGACCAACCCCTCCAGATGTAACGTCTGCAAAGAGACAGGCTGTATCCTCATCTGTCGCCTTATGATGGTACATCATTTCGTAATATACAAGGGCGTACTTAAAATATACCTCTTTAGGCATATCTATCACTTCAACACGCATGCCAGTTTGTATAAAAATCTGATCCAATATAGCCCTTCTATTAGTAGCCTCCCGAATTACGGTAGTGCCATATAAACGGCATCTAGACACACCATAATCAGCCATTAATTGTTTATAGCCCTTAAGAATGTCACAAATCTCTTCAATCGTTTTAAAGCTAAGACGTGAAGTTTGAAATAATTCTTCTCCAAAGGTCACTTCTCGAGCTGCATAATCGATGACACGCACATCATCAATACTTTTGTATTCTAATATTGTAATGCTCATGCTACTAGACCCAACATGTAAAATAGCATATCTGAGCACTTTTGATAATGTCATACCTACCTCCTACTGAGGGGACCACTCAATTTCTAACTGACGTTTAAATTCCTTTTTAAAAGGCTTCACTAATTTTTCAACAGCCCCTTTTGTTATATCAATATCACGATGCTTTGGAAACTGTATAATTAAATGCATCTCATCTGGACTAATGCGACTATCTAAATTCATAACCAGCTGTTCATGGCTTTCATCAAGAGCCTCAGCAATAGCTAGAATAATTGACAACTTTTGCCCTATTGAACGCTGCTCATCATCCAGTAGTCTACCGTACAAGAAGTTTTTATATTCCTTAGGTGTTAAACCATGCGAATTCATAACGAGAAACGCACTAAAAGCCTGTTCAATATGTGTCATTCCGTATAGATTACTGTTAACCAGCATATAGCAACCATGTCGAGCATGACTATAATAGTTCACACGTTTGCCAATATCATGCAATAATGATGCTACTTGCAAACAACGGCGCAGCGCATTATCGCCCTTATGCAAGGACCACCATTGTTCAAATAATGTATCAGCTAATCTGCAAATATATTTAGCATGAACGAGCTCATGACGTGTCATCTCCAATAAAACATTTTCTGCAGAGTGAATCAATATATCTGGAATAATAGGATTACCACCTAAATAGTTATGCCCATAATAATCATAAAATAAACCTTCTCGAAGGCCAGAACCACCTACGACTAAGGTTTTACAATTCACATAATTAAATAATTCATAGACGATACTCATTCCCGCAATTATGATATCAGCTCGCTCGGATGAAAGACCATTTATTTTTTTGCGTTGCCCTAACGGTTTAGATCTGACCTCATCCAATAATTCTGTAAAACGATGGTATGGAATCTCATAATTATGTAATTTAGTAATAGGATACGATAATTTACGTTGATCCATTTTAGCTATATTTCGTGCAGTACCACCAATACCTAACAGAGGCATTTTAGTGTTCTTAAGCCAAGGCTGTTCCTCTATGGCCTTTCTAATGGCCTTAATCATTTTATTGTATTCTTTGTCTGTAAACTCATCGCCCTTCTGATAGGTTCCGGTTAATGTTAAAGCACCAATAGGTAAGCTAACAGACTGTTCAATTTGACGATTTCTTACTAATGTAATTTCAGTACTGGCTCCGCCTAAGTCAAAAATAACAAAATCCTTGAGACCAATCGTATTAATAACACCCAAAAAGCCTAAACGAGCCTCTTCTTCTCCTGAAATACATTCTAAATCAAGCCCAGTCTCACGTTTCACGGTTTCAATAAATTCATCACCATTTTTAGCTAATCGAACAGCTGCTGTAGCAACAGCTTTAATAGAATTTACCTCAAGCGCTTTTGCCATATGTACATAAGACTGTAGCGACACTAAGGCACGATTCATAGCAGGTTCTGTCAGTTTATGATTGCCCCACATATTTTCGCTTAAGCGAATGGAATTTTTTTCCTGATAAATTAAGCGATAACTACCTGTATCTGATATTTCATAAATAACGAATCGAATGGAATTCGATCCTAAGTCAATAAATGCAATGCGTTCCATCTTATCATCCTTTGTAAGCCCAAATCGATATAGACTATATATGTTAGTATACCATAGAAAAACGCGATCCTTTCTACGAAAGAATCGCGTCCTACCAAGGATATATGTATAACCCATAATTAGTCCACATATATCCTATAACTAGCAGTATTTATTTTATTCCAAATACACGTTTGCCATTTTCATAAGCAATCGAAGCAAACTCATCTACATCCATACCGCGTAAGGATGCAATTTCCTGAGCCACAAATTGTGTTTTACTCGGATCATTACGACGGCCTCTAAATGGAGGTGGTGTTAAATACGGAGAATCCGTTTCAATAAGAATACGATCTAGTGGCACTTGTTTAGCAACCTCTTTTAAATTCGTAGACTTTGGAAATACAACAGGTCCAGCAAAGGATATATAGAATCCCAATTTAATAGCCTCTTTAGCCATCTCCCAACTACCGGAATAACAATGGAAAATCCCCCAATTGTCCTTGCCTTCGTTGCGTAAAATATCCATGATATCACCATGAGCATCACGGTCATGAATGATAATAGGCAAATCTACCTCTCGAGCCAACTCGAGTTGACGTATAAACACCTTCTTTTGCGTTGGTCTATCAGAGAAATCATAGTAATAATCAAGGCCAATTTCACCGATAGCACGGACCTTATCATTGTGCAAGGCTAACTCTTTAAAATATTCGTAGTCATCATCAGTAAAATTTTTTGCTTCGTGAGGATGTGTCCCTACTGCAGCATACAAACGGTCATCAGTTTCAGCCAATGCAACACCTGATTCAACAGTTTGTCTATCAACACCAGGAATCATAATGTATTCAACGCCTGCATCAAAACAAGCTTGTAACATATCAGCTCTATCATTATCAAAACGGTTATCGTTAATATGTGCATGTGTATCAAAGAGTTTCATTATTTTACAATGCTCCCTGCTGGTAATGATTCAATATTGGTAACTTCTAAATGTTCTTCCCAATCAGAAGCGGATAGAATCATACCATAAGATTCTATGCCCATCATCTTTTTAGGGCTCAAGTTTGCCAAATAAATTACCTTTTTACCAACCATAGATTCTGGTTCGTAATATTGAGATATACCACTTAATACAGTGCGTTCTTCAAGGCCAATATCCAATACAAATTTCAATAATTTTTTAGACTTAGGTACCTTTTCACAACTTACAACCTTAGCTACACGAAGATCCAATTTTTCAAAATCATCATAGCTAATGTTTTCTTTTAAAGGTGGAATATTCGATGTATCAACAGATTCTGTAGTTTTTTCTTCTACAGCAGTGATATCTACCATTTCTGGAACTTCAAAACGTGGATAAATCGGTTCACCTTTTACGACCTTTGTACCAGTTGGAATACCACCCCATGTGCGTACATCATCCAATTGGACATGCTCAAAACCACCTAGTCCCAATTGTTCCCAAATTTTTGGAGCCCCTACAGGAATAACAGGACTTACGAGAACAGCGATGATACGTAAACTTTCAGCAAGATGATACATAACGGATTGCAAACGACGTACATCTGCCTCTTCAGAGCTCTTAGCCAATACCCAAGGCATAGTTTCATCGATATATTTATTCATACGGCTGATAAAAGCCCATACTGTTTTAAGAGCCTTATTTAATTCCATAGCTTCCATTTGAGCTTCAAAATCTGCAACCGTTTGTTCTGCCAAGGAAGAAATTTCTTTATCTAAATCATCTACATCATCAGTTTTTGTGATGATGCCACCATGATATTTTTCAATCATCGCAATAGTACGATTTAAAAGATTACCTAAATCATTGGATAAATCCGCATTAATTTTGGTTACAAAGTTAGGCAATGTGAAGTTTCCATCATGGCCTAATGTAATTTCACTTAACAAATAATAACGCAAAGAATCAGCACCATATGTATCAATCAATGGATTTGGATCGATAACATTACCTAGAGATTTACTCATCTTGGTACCATCTACAATCATCCATCCGTGGCCAAATACCTTTTTAGGCAATGGCAACTCAAGGCTCATGAGCATCATAGGCCAAATGATAGTGTGGAAACGAACAATTTCCTTCCCCACCAAATGAAGATCTGCTGGCCAGAATTTCTTATATAGTTCACCATCCCCATCGAAAGGAGATAATGCACTAATATAGTTTACTAATGCATCGAACCAAACATACACAACGTGTTTCGGATCGAATGGAACCTTAATCCCCCAGTCAAAAGATGTACGAGAAACAGCCAAATCCTCAAGACCTTGTTTTACGAATTGAATCATTTCATTGCGACGAGATTCAGGTTGAATAAAATCAGGATTTTCTTCGATGAATTTCAACCATTGATCTGTATATTTACCAAGTTTAAAGAAGTAGCTTTCCTCTTTAACGCGCTCTACAGGACGTCCACAATCTGGACAGGTATGATTTTCACCAAGTTTTTGTTCAGTCCAGAAGGATTCGCAAGGTGTACAATACCAACCTTCATATTCTGCTTTGTAAATATCGCCTTTTTCGTAAGCTTTCGTAAATAATTCTTGGACTACCTTTTCATGACGTGCATCGGTAGTGCGAATAAAATCATCATTGGAAATATGCATTTTTTCCCATAATGCTTTAAATCCATTTACAATATTAGTCGTATACTCTAATGGTGTAATACCTTGTGCCTCAGCAGCACGTTGAATTTTTTGGCCATGTTCATCAGAGCCAGTTAAAAATCGTACATCATAACCAGCTAAACGTTTAAAACGAGCAATTGTATCAGCTACAGATGTACAATATGTATGACCTATGTGCAATTTAGCACTAGGATAATAAATTGGAGTTGTAATATAAAATGTCTTCTTTGTATCGCCCATCATAATCTCCTTCTATTCATCACTTGTGAAAGTGTTATCGCTCTACAATATTATAAACCTCACGGCGAGAAACGCCAAAGCGTTTTGCTACTTCGCGAATAGCTTCCTTCTTTGGTACTCCTGTTTCTACTAATTCAGCTACGGCTGCTTCATAGGATATAGGTTGTTCTTCCTTATCATCAGTCGGTTCACCCGTCTCACAACCGCCTATCACTAAGACAAATTCGCCCTTATAGATAATTTGATCTAAGTCATCACAAATGGAAGCTAAATCACTGCGTAAAAAGGTTTCAAACTTTTTAGTGACCTCGCGAGCAATTGTAATTGGTCGATTGCCAAAGGCCTCATACATATCACAGAGAACCTCTTGTAAACGATGAGGTGCTTCATAAAATATTAACGTTCCTCGTTGTTTCGCCATAAGCTGAAGAGCATCATTGCGATGTTTTCCACGCTTTGGTAAAAAACCGAAGAATGTAAATTGTTTAGTATCTAAATCAGATGCAATAAGCGCCGTTAACGCTGCATTAGCACCCGGTAAGGGTACAACGGATATATCTTGTGCAATGGCCTTCGATGCAAGATCTGCACCAGGGTCAGATATAGCAGGCATGCCCGCATCACTAACACAAGCAATATTCTTACCGTCTAATAACATCTCTATAATAACAGTTCCTTTTTCTTCCTTATTATGTTCATGATAAGAAATCAAAGGCTTACTAATTTCAAAATGCTTTAACAGTATACCGGTGTGCCGTGTATCTTCGGCTGCAATAGCATCAACCTCTCCCAGTATCCGTACAGCACGATATGTCATATCCTCTAGATTGCCAATGGGCGTAGGCACTAAATACAAGGTGCCCTTGTTATTTTCGTTCATACCAACGAGACACCTCCTCCGTGTACACATTAGGTTGGCTATATACGATTAATGGCGGCTCAACGATTACCCCTTGTTCACCGCCCTTTATGGCCTCAATCAAAACGATTTTAGCCGGTTTATGAATCATACCATGAACCATGCGTATTCGTTTAACAGCAAATCCAACCGCTGTTAATGCATGTATGAGCTCTGATAAACGAGGTGCACTATATACCATCCATAAACGCCCCTTATTTTTGATTAATCGCGAGGCCGCTTTACATACATCATCAATAGAAGTACACCTGTCATGTAATGCTAAGCAACGATGATTATCATTAGGTATTTCACCTCGTCGATGATCGAAATAAGGAGGATTCACTAGAACACCATCAAAAGGTTTGGAACCAAATTGCTGATAATTCATAGTGCGATAATCACCTTGAAGTATGGATATAACATTGGATTTATGATTATATAGAACACTGCGTTCAGCCATGTTAGCCATTACATCATTAATCTCAACACCTGTAATATGACCAGCACCTAGAGATGTACCTATTAACGGTAATACCCCTGTACCTGTGCCTAAGTCTATATACCGATGACGCTGATTAAATCGGCAAAAATGAACCAATGCAATAGCATCAAAGGAAAAGCGAAATTGATCTTGCCGCTGATATATCTTTAAATCATCGATAATCAAATCATCGAGTTGCTCTTGATTATTCATCTGGCAATGCCACATCAGACCATTTTAAATCGATGGTTCGACCTGCCTCCAACTGAACCTTAACTGTATGTTTATGATAATTTACCTTGAGAACCTTGCCGATACCTTCATCAGTTACGACCTCTTTACCGATACCTGGTGGCTCTACGTCGCGAGGCGATGGTGTTCTATCCTTCTTTACATAAAGGTCTCCACCCTTTTTATATAAATCGTCTTCATAGTTTAAACAACACATAAGTCGACCACATACACCAGAAATCTTAGTCGGATTCAAGCTTAAATTTTGATCCTTAGCCATGCGAATCGATACCGGTGAGAAATCTCCTAAAAAGTTAGAACAACATAAAGGTCTGCCACAGGCACCTATGCCATTTAACACTTTAGCTTCATCTCGGACACCTACTTGACGTAACTCAATACGCGTTCTAAAAACAGTGGCTAAATCTTTTACAAGTTCACGGAAATCGATGCGCCCATCGGCAGTAAAGAAGAATACAATTTTATTCATATCAAATGTGTATTCCACATTAATTAGCTTCATCGGCAATTTGCGCTTTGCAATCTTTTCTAAGCATATCGCAAAGGCTTTTTCTTCTCGTTCCTCATTCTTTTCTAATTGTTGTAAATCCTTAGGTGTGGCCTTTCTCATTACTTCTTTAACAGGCATCACCAAAGAATCCTTTGCCACCTCTTTTGGTCCAATTACAACCGTACCATATTCAACGCCACGCGCTGTCTCTACAATGACGCCATCATCGATTGTTAGAGTTTCTTCGCCAGGTAAGAAATAGTAAATCTTACCAGCCTTTTTAAATCGTACGCCAACGATGGTTACCATCTAAACCTCCTCACGAGCATCGTGAAGGGCGATACTAAGACCGTCCATCACGAGAGCGATTTTTATGTGTAACCGCAGTGCCTGTTCCGCGCGCAATGTTTCATGAGCTACAGTTGCTAAAGCGGCCATTGGCCAATGCGGTAATAATTCTAATAATACTGTCCTATGCATGGGTACTTGTAGTTGCTCTATGGTTGCACCACATTTAAGGGCCATCATATCGCGACTTAACAATCGTAACCAATGCATTAAATCCAATGCATCGTCACGGGTCAATGACTCACACCATATGGCAATTTTTGAAAACCATCGTGAATCAGAGCCTAATGTTCGCATCCATTGTATGGCTAATTCCAACATGGCTATCGTTCCCTGTTGTACTAATGCTTCCACAACAGCAGGGTTACCATGGCCCATCGAAATAGCTTCATCTATGTTTCCTGTAATACCACGTTGCTGCAATGCGTAGCGAATACTTTCATCCGAAACGGATTGAAAGCCCACACCCATACACCGTGAAATAATGGTTGGCAACACAAGATTAATCTTGTTCGTAATAATAATGAAGTACACCTGTGCCGGTGGTTCTTCAATCGTTTTTAACATGGCATTCGCCATAATAGCATTGGCCATGTGAAAGTCTTCAATGATAACGACGCGGTTTCCAAGACCAGCAACAGATAGATGATCTTGCAAAAGGGAATACCATTGTTCTACTTTTAAGGTTGATTTCATAGGACGAATCCAAAATGCATCCCCCTTATCCATATAAATAGGCAAACCTTCCGCTTCTATTTTCTTTTCACTTTCACCATTGGCAAGGCGTGCATTTTTTACCTCTTCCAGATATTCAGCCCCATTATGGCCTGAAAATACCTGCCGTCCTAAAATCAACGATGCTAACCCTATAGCCATATCAAGTTTACCGAGTCCAGCCTCTCCATAGAACAACAAGCTATGTGGTAATGTTTGCCGTTTTACCAATTCAGTTAGGTGGTTTTTAATCGTATCTTGACCGATTACATTATCAAAATATGTCATAATCCCTCCTATCCTGTCCAATATTACTATTATATAGGAAAATGGCGACTTTTTAAAGAGTCGCCATGTCCTAAGATATGTGATTTTATCTATCTCAATATCGTTTTTACCACATCGTATATGTCATTGTGTATAGATTCTATACTGCGCATAGTAAAAGTTCCAGATTCATCTTGTTGGGCACAGGAAATACGATGCCATTGATAACGTTCAACTAATTCATCATAGGCATTGTGAACAGCTTGCAAATACACTCTATTTCCTTCGTGTATATCCCCTGTCTCTCCCCCTGTTTTACCAGTTCGCTCAGACATCAAAGATTCCGTCACATCTAATGGAACATCGAGCAAACATACCACATCAGGACGAGGTAAACCAAACTTAATAAACTCAAAATCTTCTAGCCATTCTAAAAATTGAACACGTTTATCCGCATCTGTATATTTCACCATTTGATGAACCATATTCGACGTCGTATAACGGTCAGCTATAATGATGCCACCGTCATTATAAAATGATTCCCAATCCATTCTAAAGGATGCAAAACGATCGATAGCATACATAGAGCTTGCTACATAAGGATTAACCGAGTCCACCTCCGTACCAAATTGACCAGATAAATACATCTTAATAGGCATAGATGCATCACTATCATAATTGGGAAAGCTAACACTGCGCACGCGATGGCCTTCTGCTTGTAATCGTTCTACCAAGCACTTTGTTTGTGTAGCTTTGCCACTGCCATCGCCACCTTCTAGTATGATTAAAGTCCCCATTTCTACTCCTCTACAATTTGTATCGTTTCTAAGTTCATATCGGCTGCTCCATTTGGCATATACCCCAATGCACGCCGTTGTTGTATATATTGTAACACAGATTCTGTAATCTCTTCACCTACGGCTATACATGGAATACCAGGAGGATAATAAGCAATCGTTTCTCCGCAAATATGATGTAACGCCGATTCTAACATACAGGTGCTACGATTCTTGTAAAGGGCTTCCCTCGGTGTCATACGTACAACAGGAATAGGCAGAATGCTAGCTGACTGAATCGTTTCAGTACGTTCCTCTATTTGATCACCAACACGATTCATTAACGATGATTTACTGCAAATCTCATCGCTTATGGACTGCACCGCTTTTACAAGGGTTATGATAGATTCCTCTGTATCACCTATCGTGATGAGTACCAACACATGATGCGCTTGCACAAGTTCCACTTCGATATGATGAGCACGCAATCGTTTCTCGAAATCCACACCGGTAAGCCCTAATTCCTTGGCATCAATCAACACCTTTGTTACATCATAATTAGGTCTATCTACATCCTTGCTCGACATGATAGAAATGCCCTTTATGGCTTCCAATTTGCGTCGTAATTGTAAACTTAATGATACAGCACGATTTACTAAAGTGGTGCCTTTCGTAGCCAACTGATGGCGCGCCATATCAAGAGATGCTAAAAATATATAATTAGGGCTCGTACTTTGTAGCATCTGATGCATTTGTATAATACGCCGTTTGTTAATTAAATCGCCTTGCCCTAATAGCCAAGAAGTTTGTGTTAAAGAACCTACGGACTTATGCGTACTTTGTGCTACTAAATCTACACCAGCTGCAATAGCCTCAATAGGCAATGTTTCTGAAAACGGCAAATGGGGGCCATGAGCTTCATCTACAAGAACAATCATACCTCGTTTATGTGCTTCTTTTACAATATTTACAATATCTACACCTACCCCATAATAATTGGGGTAGACTAAAAGAATGGCCTTAGCCTCAGGATGTGCCTCCATTGCTTGAATAGCAGCCTCTAAGGATACCCCTAACGGAATCCCCCATCGTGTGTTGAATGTACAATCCATATATACTGGTTTTGCACCAGATAACACTAATCCACTTATAACAGAACGATGTGCTTCTCGAGGAATGATAATCGTTTCATTCGGGCCTACGGTTCCCATAATCATGGCTTCAATCAAAGCAGTGGTACCATTAATAGAGAACCAACAATAGTCAGCGCCATATAATTCAGCTGTTAAGTCTTGCGCCTCTTTTAACTCCCCTTCCGGTTCATGTAAATCATCTAGAGCATACATTACCCCTAAATCATATGGTAGTGCCGGCCCCATCCATTCTTTAAGTAACTGAGGCGCTTCTACACCAATCTTATGCCCCGGTGTATGAAATGGCATGAAATGTTGTTTTTTATATGATTCTAAAGCCTCTACAAAAGGCATTTTGTCTTGATTACTCATACATACCTCGTAAAAAGGGCATGAATCTCTATGAGACTCATGCCCTTATGCATGTTATTTATCGATGTGGACGGCGTTTAGGGTTGAATTGATTCATCCCCTTATCAATACCCACCTCTAAGGTGCCTAATACAGCTTTTGCCGTATCCTTGATACCCTTTTGTACCTTCTCTTGATTTTCTTCACTAAATGGTGCTAACACGTGGTCAATGACAGTCCATTGTGGTAACGGACGACCGATTCCAACGCGAAAACGAGGAAAGTTTTCTGTTCCTATATGGGAGATTAAGGATTTAATCCCATTATGACCACCGGAACTACCATTTGGTCGAATACGCAATTTGCCTACCGGTAAATCCATATCATCATAAATGCAATACACATCAGATGGATCAATCTTATAGTACCGCATCAATGGACCTACAGACTCACCACTTGCATTCATAAATGTTTGTGGCTTTACAAGCAATACCTTCTCGCCATCTACAGTAATACTGCAAACCTCAGCACGTTGTTCCTCTTTCCAAGGCGTGTGAGATACGCTATCTGCAATAGCATCGATAACCATAAATCCAATATTATGTTTTGTCGTTTCATATTGCTTGCCTGGATTACCAAGGCCTACTACTAATTTCAAGAATCACCTATTATTTATCAAATAAATTACTTACTGAAACTTCGTGAAAGATACGCATAATTGCTTCACCTAATAATGGAGCTACAGATAATTGCGTTACATTAGGTAATTTGCAATTTTCTGGTAATGGCATTGTATTTGTTACGATAAGCTCTTTAATATTAGAGTTTGCAATGCGTTCACTTGCTGGGTCTGTCAATACAGCATGGGTAACAGCGGCCATAACGGATTTTGCACCAAATTGTTCTAATGCTTTAGCCCCTTCTACAAGGGACCCTGCTGTATCTACAATATCATCAACAATGATGCAGTTTTTACCTTTCACATCGCCAATTAAATTCATAACCTTAGCCACGCCTGGTTCAGGACGTTTCTTTTCAATAATGGCAATTGGAGCACCAATGCGGTCAGCCAAATCGCGAGCACGTGTTACACCACCAAGGTCTGGAGATACAACGATAACATCTTCTAGATGTTTTTCATTAATGTATTTAGCTAAAATGGATGCACCGTATAAATGGTCAACTGGCACATCAAAGAAGCCTTGGATTTGACCTGCATGCAAATCAATTGTTACAAGACGTGTAATACCAGAAGTTTGCATTAAGTTAGCTACTAATTTAGCTGTAATTGGTTCACGACCGCGAGTTTTACGATCTTGACGTGCATAACCGTAGTAAGGAACTACTGCTGTAATATGACGAGCAGAAGCGCGTTTTAATGCATCAGCCATTACCATTAATTCCATTAAGTTATCATTTACAGGATAGCTAGTTGGTTGAATGATAAATACATCTTTGCCACGTACGCTTTCATCAATCATAATTTGTACTTCGCCATTATTAAAGCGACCTACAAATGCTTCACCTAAAGGCAAACCTAAATAATCACAAATTTCCTTTGCCAACTCTGGATTTGCGTTACCTGTGAAAATTTTAAGTTTTTTGCCGTCTTCAAATGCCATTTTGATACCCTTTCATTTCTCCGTAATCTTAGTTAGTTACTCAATGTATATGTAACGAAATATTACAGATATACAACCTTATTGCCTTATTATTGTATACTATTTTTCCTATCTTGTGTGAAAAATTTTTGATAAATTCTTATTTCTTTTTGAAAGTATCATCTGTAACCCAATTTTCTTTCACAATTTGCTTGCTGCGACCTACAGCTAATGCCTTATCCGGAACATTTTTAGTAATCGTAGAACCAGCTCCTACATAGCTATAATTACCAATTGTAACAGGTGCTACCAAATTACTATTACAACCTACAAATGCACCATCGCCGATAGTTGTACGATGCTTGATTTTTCCGTCATAATTTACTGTAATCGTACCACAACCGATATTGACACCAGATCCTACATCACTATCGCCAATATAAGATAGATGAGGGAATTTAGTGCCTTCCCCAACATTAGAATTTTTAACCTCTACGAAATTACCAATATGAACTTTATTGCCAATAACCGTATTAGGACGCAAATGAACATATGGACCAATATCTACGCCATCTTTTACTTCACAGTCATGACCATAGGTAAAATGAATCACTGTATTGTTGCCAACAGTTACATTTGTCAAACGTGTATGAGGTCCAATTTCACAATTTTCTCCAATCACCGTATTACCTTCTAAAACGGTACCAGGATGTAGAATTGTATCAGCTCCCACAGTAACCTCTGGTGCTACATAGGTATTATCAGGGTCAATAATCGTTACACCAGCAGTCATTAATTCTACATTTTTACGATGTTTTAAAATGGATTCTGCTTCGGCCAATTGCAAACGAGAATTTACGCCTAATGATTCTTCAAAGTTTTCAGTCATATAAGCACTTACCTTATCGCCGCCATTTACGAGAATACCAACTACATCTGTAATATATAGTTCGCCTTGTGCATTATCATCGGATAATTGACCAAGACAAGGCCATAGTTTTTTACTATCAAAAGCATACATACCAGTGTTAACTTCTTGTACAGCTAATTCTTCTGGTTTGCCATCCTTTTGTTCCACAATACGGACTACATGACCTTCTTCGTTACGAATAATGCGACCATAACCTGTTGGATCTGGCATATGAGCTGTTAAAATTGTAGCTGCAGCTCCTGATTCAGTATGTTCTTTTAAAAGAGCTTCTAAACTTTCTTTAGTCACGAGCGGTGTATCACCACACAATAATAAAATTGTACCATCAAAAGATCCAAGTACAGGTTCCGCCATCTTTACTGCATGACCAGTACCATTTTGCTCTTCTTGACGTACAAATTCAGCACGACCTTCTAGATAGTCTTGTACTGCATTACCACCAAAGCCAACGATAACAACATCCTTATCGGTTCCAAGAGATTGAACAGTTTCTAGAACGCGTTCAACCATAGCTTTACCGCCAACTTTATGAAGTACCTTTGGCAATTTGGACTTCATTCGTGTACCCTTACCAGCTGCTAAAATAAGACTTGCAATATTCATAGTAAACTCCTATCTATCAATCGTATCAAATACAGGTTCGATGTGAATTTCATTTGTACTTTCATCAATACCATGGAACGTAAATAGTGATTCATAATCATTGATTAACTTAGGATTTGGTTCAGCGGTAGCCACAAGGACACCTGTTCCCACCACTTTGCCATTCATCTCATGTACAAGCTCTGTAAGCCCTTTAGCCGTACCTCCAGCCTTCATGAAATCATCAATAATGAGCACCTTCGCATTTTGTGGTATAGCGCGTTTAGTTAACGTCATCGTTTGAATTCGGCCAGATGAACCCGTTACATAATTAATACTAATAGCGGACCCTTCCGTAACCTTACTATCACGACGAGCGATGACAAGAGGTTTATTGAAAGCTCTAGCTACCATAACCGCTAAGGGAATCCCCTTTGTTTCTACTGTCAAAATGTAATCTGGATTGCGATCCACAAAACGAGTCATAATAATTTCGCCTAAACGCGTCATCACATGCCAATCATACAAAATATCCGACATGTAAATGAATCCACCAGGAATAATACGATCTGGTTCGCGCAAACGTTTTTGCACATCTCGTAAGATTTCATTGGCCTGCTCGCCCTTTCGATGAGGGATGAATCGAACACCGCCAGCTACACCAGCAACGGTTTCCAGAGTACCCAACTGAAAATGTTCCATCGATTGACGGACACATGTCAAATCTTCACTTACTGTAGATTTCGCCATTCCGAAAAAATCACAAAAATAATTAAGAGATATAAGTTTTTGTGGCGAATCGACCAATAATTTAGTCATTGCCACCATTCTTTCAACACGTCGAACTTTATTCATAAGCCTTCCTTTGCTGAATACTCGATTTATATTGATATTTATATTATACCATGAATTTCCGAATATTCGCATTGAGAAAATATATATAATTCGGAAAAAAGCTCTAGTCATAGACTAGAGCTTTTAACAGTTTATATATAGTTATAAGATATATACTTTTACAGTTTGACGACCAAATCGTAAAGCTTCTGCTCGAGAATTAAAGGCTAAGTCAATACGACTACCTTTAATAGCCCCGCCAACATCATCAGCTACGGCATAGCCATAACCTTCGATAAACATTTTTGTACCTAGTGGAATAATCCGTGGATCCACCGAAGCAATCCCTTTTTTCAAGCGACTGCCAGTAGCCGTATAATTGCTATTTCCAGGGTCCTGAGCACTATATGCACTAGCATGCATCGTCATAACGCGTACATACTTATTGGGAACCCCATTATGACTACGCGAAATGGCGGAATCGCCAAAACGAGTTTCTTCTTTTTCTAAAGCGCTCATCGTAGCCGTTCCTACACGACCATCTACAGTTAGGCCCTTGGCTTTTTGGAATTTGCGTACTGCTAATTCAGTGTTGCGCCCAAAAATACCATCTGCTGAACCCTTAAGATATCCTTGATGCACTAACATGGTTTGAATTTTCTGTACATGATGACCTCGTTGTCCCTTATCAACTGACTTCGTTTGTGCGAAGGCCATCATATTAGTCATACATAGCACAGTACATAGTATTAAAATTCTCTTAATCATGTACATTCCCCTTTATTGCTTAACTTAGCAATTATGATATACCCCAATATGACATTCTTTTCGTTTAGCCCCTACAATTCGTAAGTAGCCATAACCAATGATAGCAGAAATAATGGAACCTATCAATACGCCGCCCTTAGCCATCTCTTGCGCATGACCTGGATCATAGGCCAAAACAGACACGAATATACTCATGGTAAAACCAATACCACACACAATGGAAGTGCCATATATAAACTTCCAATTGGCTTCTGCAGGCATAGGAACAATACCTAATTTAATCATCCCAAACATAGCGCCAAAAATACCAATTTGTTTACCTAAAATTAGGCCTAATGCAACGCCTAGTACAACTGGATGACTTAAATCAGCCATGCCAAATCCATCAAGGTTAACACCAGCGTTAAAGAATGCGAAAATAGGAACAATAACAAAACTTACCCAGTTGGATAAATAATGTTCCCAGTGTTGCATCGGTCTCACATATTTTTTACCGATTTTGCCGCGTTCTGGTATTGTCATCGCAAGAATTACACCCGCCATCGTAGCATGTAAACCAGACCGTAAAATACAGTACCATAAAATAACACCGAGAATAATGTATGATAAGGACCGTACATAGCCGGTTCGATTACAATAAATCAATAGCCCCGTCACAATAACGGATGCCACTAAATAAAATAGATTAATACTTGCTGCATAGAATATGGCAATGACGATAATCGCAATTAAGTCATCAATAACGGCCAAAGCTGTCAAGAACACTTTCATAGAATTAGGTACGCGAGAACCTAATGCAGTAATAACGCCAATGGCAAACGCAATATCAGTGGCCGTCGGAATTGCCCATCCATGGACATATACATCATTGGATCCTGCTATAAGATAGAAAATAATAGCCGGTACAATAACCCCAAATAAAGCAGCAATACCTGGCATGATGCGCTTGGCATTTGTGTTTAATTCACCGCTTACCAATTCACGTTTTACTTCTAATCCTACAAAAAGAAAGAAGATAGCCATCAATGCATCATTAACCCATTCCATGGCAGTTAAAGGTCCCAATGGCAAATTGACTAATGACATGTATTGTGTCGCCAAAGGAGAATTGGCAACGATTAAAGCAATAATTGTAGCTCCTAGTAATACAGTAGTTGCAGCACCAGGAGAACGTAAGAATACAAATATCCGTTCCATATGATTCCTTCCTAATATTCTTAACTCACTATTTATTTCTAGCCGTTCTAATTTTATATGCTACTGATAAAACGGTAGCACCTAATAAACCAGATATAATAGATCCAATAAAAATACCAATTTTAGACATTTCTTGAGTTACACCAGGCGGGAATGCCAAAGTGGCCACAAACAAACTCATGGTAAAACCGATACCACAAACGATAGCAGTACCATACACCTCAGGCCATGTCGTATTCGTCGGCATCTTAATAATCTTAGATTGTACTAATACGTAAACAGCAGAGAAAATACCAAGCTGTTTCCCCAAGATAAGGCCTAATGAAACACCTAAAACAACCGGGTGGAACAAATGATCTACAGAAACATCTGAGAAGGATACACCAGCATTTAAAAAGCTAAATAGAGGAATAATCAAAAAATTAACCCAATTTTTCAGTTTATCCGCCCATGCGTGCATAGGATACACTGTCTCGCCATCCAACTTACCCGTTGCAGGAATAGTCATAGCTAACACAACACCAGCGATAGTGGCATGAACACCAGATTTTAAAACAAAATACCAAAGAACGGCACCTAGTACACCATATAAAACTGGTCTTACATAGCCTTGTTTATTGGTATACCACAATGCACCTGTCACAATAGCAGCAACGATTAAATGAGGAAAATCTATACCACCACCATAAAATATAGCAATAACTATAATAGCAATTAAATCATCGATAACGGCCAATGCAGAAAGGAATGCCTTCATCGCTTGTGATACACGTTTACCAAGCATCATAATGACACCAATTGCAAAGGCAATATCGGTAGCAGTAGGTATTCCCCAACCATGCGTATATTCTGGTACAGATCCAGCAATTAAGAAGTAAACTAACGCAGGTGTTACCACCCCGGCAAATGCAGCTAAAACTGGTAACAATCTCTTTGAGTTGGTGTTTAGCTCACCGGAAATCATTTCAGTCTTAATTTCAATCCCTACATATAGGAAAAATAAAGCCATAAGACCGTCATTTACCCACTCCAATACATCCATTGGACCTAAATAAATATGCATGAGAGAAAAATACTGTTCAGCTATTGGCGAGTTTGCAGTTATAACACCAAGAATCGCAGCAAGTAATAGCATAATACCGCCAGATGATTCAGACTGAATAAATGCTTTAATATATTTCATAGTAACTTCCACTTTCTCAATCATAATATAAATACAGGTTTTAACACATAAAAAACCTAGTTAATATATATTATTATATCATTTTAGTTCGAAATCAATCAATAAACTAATGATGAAGCACGCTGATTAGATACAGGAAGAATATAATAACTTAATGATTAAATCCTCTAATTAAAGAAATAAAAAATACAACTAGAGGAATAGTTAAACAAATACCTGCTATAGTATTTGTAACTGGATTGGACCAAAGTGGCATAATAAATCCAAGTAATACTAAGGTACCACAACAGATTGGTGTACGCCAAACATATTTTATCTCAGCTGATACTTTAGATTCTGTAGCACTAGCTCTGCCAAATTTCTTTTTAATAGTCATAATAATACCAGTCACAATGCCTACAATAAGAACAATATCCCAGATGGCCCATAATATTTTAAGAGCCATCGTATTATGATTATGAATATGGAGATTAATCATTGTAGTCATGCCCGTAAAATACCAGGGGATATTTTTTGTAGAATACATATCCTTAGTAGAATCAGTATATAAATTAGCATAGACTGGTTGGCCCAAGAACATAGCTGGATCATCATCATTTTCAGCACCTAAATAAAATGCATAATGATGATCATTAAATTTAGATGGATAATCCATAGATATAAGCTGACGATCTGGGTATGCTTTCATAATTCGAGAGATAGCTTCAGATGGTTGTAAAATGTCAGATTGACCAACTGAAAGTTCTTGCTTTGCAGTGTGTAGTACATCTGCATTATAGCTGTCATTAGCAATAAAAAATCCACCTATCCATACACCTGTAATGCATAATATGAATCCCCATACAGTAGCAACCATAGCAAATTCTCGATGTAATGTACTTAATTTCATATAGTTAGACAATACAGTAGATTTGGCAAAGCTTTTACGAAATGGACCATATAAAAAAACACCAGAAATAATAGATAACCCACATACTAAAGATAAAATCGTTACAATATAAATTCCTGTTTTACCAAGGTCTAATCGAGTATGTAGTTGATGAAGTGTGTGTAATACACTTCGAACCCAAGGATGTGCAGGCGTTTCATGATGCGTAGTAATAAGCCCCTTTGTTTCAGGGTTATATAATGCATAATCCCCTCCCATCCCCATACGCGCTGGAGGTGCTACGGTAGCTGATGACTCAATAATACGATACCGTAAAAGATGTGAAGCACCCATGGCAGGAGAAATATTTAAAATATCCTTTGACGGATATTTTGCCTTAACTAGTAGAGCCCCTTCATCTGCATAATCAAAAATAGTGGGCTCTTCTTGCCCCATAGCCATTGAAGTTGAAGTATGGTTCGTTCCCCCTTGAGCCCACACATTTAATTCAGTTCTGAACATAAGGACAAGACCTGTAATACAGAACATTAAGAAAAATAGCACAGAAACTATAGATAACCATTTATGAATTTTATAAATTTTTGACATACATATGCCTCCTTCCTCATTATTTTATACATCCATTTTGGTAGTAATACAATACAATTACCACTATGGGTATATATATAGTATAATTAACTGTACTTGAATAAAAAGATTAATATATGATACAATATGTACATCATGCGGGCGTAGTTCATCGGTAGAATGCGAGCTTCCCAAGCTTGAGAGGAGGGTTCGATTCCCTTCGCCCGCTCCATACATAAAATTCCGTGATGTGATATGCGTCATGGTTATTTTTTTGTATAAAGATATAATAAATACAGATTTGTATTGTATATTTGTTACAAGGAGTATTCCATGAAATTAAGCGCAAGAAATCAATTAAAAGGTACAATCATTGAAATTCAAGAAGGTGCTGTAAATGCAATTGTAAAAATTAATGTAGGTAACGATAACATTCTTACAGCTGATATTACAGTTCAATCCGTTAAAGACTTAGGCTTAGCAGTTGGCAAAGAAGTTGTGGCTGTTATTAAATCCACTAGCGTAATGGTTGGTGTAGAAATCATAACCACCCGTAGAACGGGTGGTTTGCTCTGACCCTATAAGGGTCTTTCTCTAGTGGTGGCCCTCTAAAGAGGGCATTGAATGATCTGACAACCACTCTATTACCACTGGCTGCCCCCTACTCGGGGGCTTTTATTTTGCCTATTTTACTGGCTCACCCGTAAACGGGTCGGTGTATTCTTTAAAGTTTAATGTATCTTGCGCTATATCCTCTTGTAGTTGATTGCGAATATACTCTTTTATCGCTCCTTCATATCGTCCTACCGTATCCACATAATATCCTCTACACCAGAAATGTCTATTTCCATACTTATATTTTAAATTTGCGTGTTTATCGAATATCATGAGGCTACTTTTGCTTTTTAAATATCCCATAAAACTTGATACACTTAAATGTGGTGGAATAGTTACTAGCATATGAATATGATCCGGACAGCATTCTGCCTCTATAATCTCTACATTTTTTCTATTACATAAATCTCTTAAAATTTTACCTACATCAGCTTTTATCCGACCATAAATTATTTGTCTTCTATACTTTGGTGCAAAAACAATATGATATTTACATCTCCATTTACTATGTGATAAGCTTTTTACGTCATTCATTGACATTGAACCTCCTATGTTGAAATGTTGTGGTTGCCAGACCAACTTTATTTTACCACTAGGAGGTTCTTTCCTTTTCTCTAAGAATTTTTTACCGACCCCCAGTTTAACTGGGGGTTTAGTCATGCCTATTCGGCGCACAA